>JACDAO010000458.1 GCA_013695405.1 Acidobacteriota bacterium
AGCCGGTCTCGACCTCGGAGCCGTCGCCGCCCGTCGAGGTGCCGTCGGCGCCCACCAACCCGTCGCCGGTGGTCATCCGGCACCTGCGCGCCAACGGCATGGTGCTGGTGGTGCTGCCGCGCGAGCGCACCAAGCTTCCGCGGCGGTTCGTGCTGCACGAACTCGAGTTGCAGGACGTCGCCGCCGATCGCGCGATGTCGTTCAAGGCGGTGGTCGACAACCCGGTGCCGCGCGGCCGCATCGAGACCCGCGGAACGTTCGGCCCGTGGCAGTCCGCAACGCCTGGGCACACGCCGCTGGCGGCGGCGTATCGCGCCAATCAGGTCGACCTGAACACGATTCGGGGCATTGCCGGCCTGGTCAGGACCGAAGGCCGCTTCAGTGGCGTGCTCGAACGCATCGAGGCGACCGGCACCACCTCGTCGCAGGATTTCCAGCTGGATGCCGCCGATCGGCCGATGCCGCTACGCACCACCTTCACCGTGATCGTCGACGGCACCAACGGGAACACCTGGATCGCGCCGGCCACTGCGCATCTCGGCAAGGCGACCGCGATTCTCGCCAAGGGCGGCATCGTCAAGGCTGAGGATCGGCGCGGCCGCACTGTCGATCTGGGCATGCGGATCGACGGCGGCCGGGTCGAGGACGTGCTCGCGCTCGCGGTCCACACCGACGAGCCGATCATGAAGGGCCTGATCGATCTCTCGGGCACGCTGTTGATTCCCCCGGGCGAGGGACGCGTCGTGCAACGGATGAAGCTCGATGGGCGGTTCGCGCTGCGGCAGGCCGCGTTCACGAGCGACACGGTGCAGGCGCGGATCGACGAATTGAGCCGGCGCGCGCGCGGCAAGCCGCAGGCCCACGACATCGCCAATGTGGTGTCGGCATTCCAGGGGCGCTACAAGATGTCGGGGGGCGTGCTGTCGTTTCCGTCACTGTCGTTCCGGGTCGAGGGCGCCCGCGTCGACATGGCCGGCCGGTACACCGTGCTCACCCAGGCACTGGAGTTCGATGGCCGGATTCGCATGGACGCCGGGGTCTCGCAGATGGTTGGCGGCAAGAAGCGTTTCCTGCTCAAGGTCATCGACCCGCTGTTCCGCCGAAACGGCGCCACCGAGTTCCCGATCCGAATCCGTGGCACGGCGCGCAAGCCGCAGTTCGGCGTCGACGTCAAGACCACCCTGAAGCGCGCGCTGTTGCCAGGACGGTAGAACCGTCCAGCATTGCAGAATTCACCAACGCACAGCGCGGCGTGACGCCGGCGGCGAGGCTCTGAAATTGTATTGGGGTGGGTGAGGGGATTCGAACCCCCAACATCCGGAGCCACAGTCCGGCGCTCTGCCCTTGAGCTACACCCACCATCCGCGCGGCGCCGCGCCACGGCAGCACGCAAGTATAGCAAAGCCTCGCCGATCTGCTGGTTGTGCAGGGAACCGCGGCGGCATACCCCGGCGTCCTAGGCCCTGTGACTCCCCGCAGCCCGGTCCGTGCCTTCGCCGTGCGCGTGGCGCTGGTCACCGTGGTCTTCGCGGCGCTCGATTTCGTCTGGCTCGCGGTGTTCATGAACGGGTTCTACAAGACCCAGCTCGGCGACATGGCGAGGCTGTCGGGCGGGAACTTCGCTCCCATCTGGTGGGCCGCGTTGTGCGTCTACGCCGCGCTGATCCTCGGCATCGTCGTGTTCGTGTTGCCGCGGGCCGCCGGACGGCCCGCACGCGGCTTCGGGTTCGGGGCCGCGTTCGGGTTGGTCGCCTACGGCACCTACGACCTCACCGCGTACGCGGTGCTGGCAGGCTGGCCGCTGGCGATGACGCTGGTCGACATGGTCTGGGGTGCGCTGATCTGCGGGCTCTCGGCCGCGACGGCGGTGCTGATCGAGCCGCGTCTGGGCCGCGCCGACGACACCCTGTCCGGCGCCCGCCTGCCGACCGCCTGACCGCGGGCCCTCCCGCTACGCGTTCTGCGCCCGCTCGATCTTGGCCCACGAGTCGCGCAGCGTCACGGTGCGATTGAAGACCGGGCGATCGGGTGCGCCGTCGGCGTCCGGCGCGAAGTAGCCGAGTCGCTCGAACTGGTAGGTGGTCCCGGGACGGGCCTCGGCAAGCGACGGTTCCACCAGCGCGTCCGAGACCGTTTCCAACGCCGCCTGGTTCATCTCCTCGGCGAAATGCCGGCTGTCGTCGATGCCAGGCTGCTCGGTCGAGAACAGCCGGTCGTAGAGGCGCACCTCGGCACGTCGGGCGCGCGCGGCCGACACCCAGTGCAGGGTGCCCTTGACCCGCCGCTCGCCGGCCACCGACCCGCCGCGCGTGTCGGGGTCGTACCTGCAGCGCAGTTCGACGATCGCGCCGGCGTCGTTCTTGATCACCGCGGTGCACCGGATGATGTACGCGTAGCGCAGGCGGACCTCGTTGCCCGGGAACAACCGGAAGAACTTCTTGGGCGGCTCCTCCCTGAAGTCGTCCTGCTCGATGTACAACTCGCGCGAGAACGGCACCTGCCGGGTGCCGGCCGTGGCGTCCTCGGGGTTGTTGATCGCCTCGAGCATCTCGACTTGCCCCTCGGGGTAGTTCTCGATCACCACCTTGAGCGGACGCAGCACCGCCATCGCGCGCGGCGCCACGCGATTGAGGTGCTCGCGGACACTGTGTTCGAGCAGCGCGACGTCGATCAGGCTCTCGTTCTTGGCTACGCCGATCCGGGCGCAGAAATCACGAATCGCTTCGGGCGTGTAGCCACGGCGACGCATCCCCGAGATGGTCGGCATCCGCGGGTCGTCCCAGCCGTGGACCATCTTGCGCTCGACCAGTTCGAGCAGCTTGCGCTTGCTCAACACCGTGTAGGTGAGGTTGAGGCGCGCGAACTCGATCTGCTGCGGATCGCCCGGCAGATCCGGAAACTGCTCGATGATCCAGTTGTAGAGCGGCCGGTGGTCCTCGAACTCCAGCGTGCACAGCGAGTGCGTGATGCCTTCGAGCGCATCCGACAGTGCGTGGGCGAAGTCGTACATCGGGTAGATACGCCAGCGATCACCGGTGCGGTGATGGTGCGCATGACGGATCCGGAACAGCGTCGGGTCGCGCAGGTTGATGTTCGGCGCGGCCATGTCGATGCGCGCCCGCACCACGTGGGCGCCGTCGGGAAATTCGCCCTGACGCATCCGCTCGATCAGCACCAGGCTCTCGTCCGGGTCGCGATCGCGGTAGGGCGAGTTGCGGCCCGGCTGGGTGAGCGTGCCGCGATACTCGCGGATCTCCTCGGCGCTCAGGCTGTCCACGTAGGCGCGGCCGTTGCGGATCAAGGTCACCGCACACTCGTACATCCGCTCGAAGTAGTCCGAGGCGTAGTACTCGCGGTCGCCCCAGTCGAAGCCGAGCCACTGCACGTCGCGACGGATCGAGTCGACGTACTCGACGTCCTCCCGGGTCGGGTTGGTGTCGTCGAGGCGGAGATTGCACAATCCGCCGAACTCGGTGGCGACGCCGAAGTTCAGGCAGATGGACTTGGCGTGCCCGATGTGCAGGTAACCGTTGGGCTCCGGCGGAAACCGGGTGTGCACGCGTCGGCCGTGACGACCGGCCTCGAGATCGTCCGTGACGATTTGTCGGATGAAGTCGAGCGGCGCGGCAGGTGCCGGGCCGGCGTTGGTCAGAGCGTCGGACATCGAGCCATCGGTGAGCGGGAGTGGTCGGGCCGGCGTGGGCCAGCGTACCGGATAGTGTAGCCCGCCTGCCCGCGTCGCCGCCCCACGGTGGCCAACGACGCGCGGACTATCAAGGGACGGGCGTACCGGTTCGCTTGCCTGGTCCCCCGAGCGACTGCATCAACGTCGTCAGTTCGGCCTCGGTTGGCTCCTCCTTGGCTTCCAGCGCCTCGAGTTCCCGTTCCGCGGCCGCCAGTGCCTGCACCTTGGGATCGTTTGCCGCCGCCGCCATCAAGGTGCTGTACACCTGGGTCAATATATCGCAGCACCACACGCCGTAGCGACGTGCTCCGCTCGTCCGCTGCGTGTACACATCCTGCCGGGGCGAGCCCACTCCAGTGGAGCCGCGGGAACGGAACGGTGGTTGCAGTCAGCAGTCAGTGAGAACAGCGAGGTGCGGCACCGCACCCCCTCATCAAGGAGCTGAGCTATGAACCGCGACGAGATCAAGGGCAAGATCGAGCAGGGGCAAGGCAAGGTCAAGCAGGCGATCGGCAGCGCCACCGGCGACGAGCGCCTTCACGACGAGGGCCATGCCGACGAGGCGTCCGGAGAAGTGCGTGAGGGCGCCGGGAAGGTGCGCCGCAACGTCGGCGAGGCGATCGAGAACGTCGGCGAGAAGCTGAAGCGCTAACGCACCGCGAGCCACGAACATGGAGAGGGGCGCGCCACGATGGCGCGCCCCTTTTTTGTCGATGGGCCGCCGCTGCCCGCCGCTGGCCGCCGTTTAGGCCGGAACCGGCTGCGGCATGCCCTTGAGCACGTCGTCTGCACTCGCGCGGTGATTCGGCACCGACCCGGTGTGGACGGACCGCGTGTCTTCGAGGCTGTCGCTGTTACGTCCGAGCCTGGACAGCCGGGCCTGCTCCTCGGCGGTCAGCACCTGGCTGGCGAGCGGCTCGATCGATCGCACGTCGTCGGCCGTCACGCCAACCGCCTCGCCCACGCGAGTGCCATAGTCGTCGTGCACCAGCAGCAGGTGCCACACCATCCGCTCCTGCACATCCCGCTGGCAGGCCCCGAGCAGCACGCTGAGCGTGGCGACCAGGTCTTCGCGCTCCCACGGCTGCATCGTGCAGTAGCGCAGCCGCGCCTGCACGTAGTCGTTTCGCCGCTCGAGCACGCTCTGGGTCAGCCGGCCGTGCACTTCGGGCGACAGGGTGGGCTGCCGCGGCGCCTCGCGCAGCCCGGCGTGCAGTGACGGTTCGTAATTGACGTGCGGGTTCTGCCCGGTTGCCAGATCGACGCCGTGCGACATCTGGCCGCCGCGCTGGTTGGTGGCGACCGGCGCGTGTTTCGGCTGGTTGACCGGCACCTGCAGGTAATTCGATCCGACCCGGTAGCGCTGCGTGTCCGAGTACGAGAAGGTGCGGCCGACCAGCATCTTGTCGTCGGAGAAGTCGAGGCCGTCGACCAGCACGCCGGTGCCCATCGCGATCTGCTCGCTCTCGTTGTGGAAGTCGTCGACGTTGCGGTTCAGGGTCATCACCGCGACGTGTCGCAGCGGGAACTGATCTTCCGGCCAGCTCTTGGTGTCGTCCAGCGGATCCCAGTCCAGCTCGGGATGATCGTGGTCGTCCATGATCTGCACCAGCAGGTCCCATTGCGGGAAGTCGCCGCGGGCGATCGCGTCGAACAGGTCCTTCGAGGCCGACCCGAGATCGACGCCCTGGACCTTGGCCGCTTCGCCATCGGTCAAACTGGCCACGCCCTGACGCGGATGCCAGTGGTACTTGACCAGCACCGCGCGGCCGGCGGCGTTGACCATCTTGTAGGTGTTGACGCCGAAGCCCTGCTGGTGCCGGTACGTGGCCGGAATGCCGCGCGGGCTGAACAGGTGCGTCAGCATGTGCATCGACTCGGGCGTCTGACTCATGAAGTCGAAGATGCGATTCGGCTCCTGGCGGAACGTGATCGGATCCGGCTTGAGCGAGTGGATCACGTCGGGGAACTTGATCGCGTCGCGAATGAAGAAGACCGGCAGGTTGTTGCCGACCAGGTCCCAGTTGCCGTCCTCGGTGTAGAACTTGACGGCGAAGCCGCGCGGGTCACGGGCGACTTCGGAGGAGTCCCGGCCGCCAATCACGGTGGAGAAGCGGACGGCCAGCGGCGTCTTCTTGCCAACCTCCTGGAACAGCTTGGCGCGGGTGTAGGTCGAGGCCGGCTCGTTGCCGATCCTGCCGGTGGCCTCGAGTTCGCCATAGGCGACGAAGCCGCGAGCATGCACCACGCGCTCCGGGATGCGCTCCCGATCGAAGTGGCTGATCTTCTCGAGGAAGTGGTAATTCTCGAGTGTTGCCGGGCCGCGAGCGCCGACGGTGCGCTGCGATTGATTGTTCTGGACGGGGTGTCCCTGGCGCGTGGTCAGGGTGCGGTTGGCCGAGGGGACCTTCGTGGAATCGTCTGCCATCCCGGCATTCTTTCACGGCCTTCCGCGGCTGTCTCGACCGGAATCGACGCCAGCGGAGGGCCGCTCGCAGGGCGCCGCGAATTCCGTTGGGGCCAGCCGGCACGTCCGGTAGGCTGGTGCCCCATGCCGCGGCAGCGGCACACTCGGTGAGGACGCCTGCAGATTGCCGGCCGGCGGAGCGTGGACAGAGACAGCATGCAGATCATCGCGGGGATCGACCTGGGCGGCACCGCCATCAACTACACGCTGCTCGACCTGGAGGGGCGTTTCCTGATCGAAGGGCTCTGCGAGCACCCGGCGCGCAGCGTCGAGGGCCCGGACATCTGCCTGCAGCAGATCGCCGACGGCCTGGCCGTGGCCGTCGCGCAGGCGGGCCACACGCTCGGCGAGGTGCGGGCGGTGGGACTGGACACGCCCGGGCCGGCCAGCGCCGCCGGCGTGCTCAGTGCCAGGGGCTCGACCAACTTCGTCCACCCGGGCTGGGCCTCGTTCGACCTGCCCGGCGGGCTGTCGACCCGGCTCGGCCTGCCGGTCTGTTACCTGAACGACGGCAACGCCGGCGCGCTGTGGGGCCACTTCTCGATCTTCGGCCGGAGGCTGGCGACCTCGATTTCGGCGCTGGTCGGCACCGGACTCGGCGGCGGGGTGATTGTCGACGGCCGGGTGGTCACCGGTCGGGCCGGGTTCGGCGGTGAACTCGGGCACGTGCTGATTCCGTATCGGCAGATCGCCGGCCTCGAAGACGCCATCCCGCGCTGCAACTGCGGCCGCATCGGCGACCTCGAGTCGGTCTGTTCGCTGACCGCGATCCGTCACCTGCTGCTGCCGGTGTTCCTGCAGAAGTACCCTGACCACGAACTGGCCAGTTTGCCGATTCGTGACGCCTCCAAGCTGGTCCGCGGGCGGGCCGAGGCCGGCGACCCGCTGTGCCGCGACATCTTCCGCAGCCAGGCCCGGGCACTCGGGTTGTTCTTCGATCAGATGGTCAACACGTTCGACCCCGACGCGCTGATCGTCGGCGGCGGGGCGATCGAAGCGTCCAGCACGTTTCAGGCCTGGTTCGTCAGCGAAATTCGCGAGGGCATGCCGATCCAGCGTGAGGAGCAGGCCGACATCCCGATCCGGATCATGCCCAACGGCGACACCGCCGGTGCGCGCGGCGCCGCGCTCGAGGCGCTGCGCCTGGCGATCGCATAGCCCCCGGGCCTGCGGCGGAGAACGGACCGTCCCCCGCGCTTGACGCCGTGCCGACCGCAACGGACTATCGCTCGCGATGCGTCGCGCCGTTCTCACCCTGGTGATCTGGTTGGCCGCTCAGGCGAGCCTGCCGTTGGCACGCGCGCAGGCCATCCCGGACGCGCCCTTTGCGCAACAGATGGCCAGGCGGCTGCCGGCCTTGCCGGGCGGCACGCCTCGATCGGTGGACGTCGCGACCGACGCGCACCGTGTCGTCGTCGTCGCCGGAGGACGAGCCTGGTCGCTCGAGGGCGAGTTGTGGCACGCCGTGACTGGCTTGCCGCCCGCAGCGACCCTGGTGGCACGCAGCGGTGGCGGCCTGGTCGTCGCCGGGCGGCGCTGGCTGGTCCGGCTCGCGGCGACAGCACGTCAGCCACTGACCCTGCCGTCGGATGCCGACGTCGTCGAGGTGCTCGACGGGGTCCCGCTGCGCCTGTTGACGCGTACGCACCTGCTGACCCATCGACCCGAGGGCTGGTCGTCGGTGCTGCTGCCGGCGCCGGTGGAAGGCGACGAGCCACCGGCCGTGGCGGCACAGTCGACGGTTGGACGCGTGGTAGTCAGTGTCGGACCGCAGTTGTACGAGTTGCGCGACGGAACCGCCTGGGTGCGGATCGCGTTGCGAAGTCGTGAGGAAGGCTGGGATCCACCGGCCATCCCGGACGTCGCGTTCGATGCCCGCGACCGGCTCTGGGTGGCGACGTCGCAGGGCGTCGCGATCGAGACGGCTGACGACCGCGCGGGGTCGTCCTGGCGGTTCGTCGATCCGTCGCGCGGCCTGCCGGGCCGTGAAATCACCGTCCTCGCGCCCGCACCGGACGGCTCGATGTGGCTCGGCACGCCGCGGGGAGCGATCAGGATCAGCGACGCCGGCGTCGAGTACCGCCAGGGGCGGCGCTGGCTTCCCGGTGACCTGGTCGAGGCGATGCACGTCGACGCGTCGGCGCACCTGTGGGTCGGCACCGACGGTGGGCTTGGCGTGATCGAGTCGCGGGAGGCGACGCTGGCGGGCAAGGCGCGCGCCTACGAGGCGGCGATTGCGGCGCACCACCGGCGCACGACGCTGGGCTACGTCGTCGAGGCGCGCCTGCTTCGCCGCGGCGACCCGGCGTCGGCCGTCACCGCCGACAACGACAACGACGGGCTGTGGACCGGCATGTATGGCGCGTCGCAATGCTTTGCCTACGCCGCCACCGGCAGCGAGGTGGCGCGGACCCGGGCGCGTCGTGCCTTCGAGGCACTCCGCTTCCTGCTCGACGTCACGCAGGGCGGCCCGAACGCGCCGCCGGACGGGTTCCCGGCGCGCAGCATCCGGCCGACCACCGGCGCTGACCCCAACCTGCAGGACAGCGTCGAGCGCGACCGCCGGATGCAGGCACGTGACGCGAAGTGGAAGGTGCTGTCGCCGCGGTGGCCGCGCAGCGCCGACGGCCAGTGGTACTGGAAGACGGACACCAGTTCCGACGAGCTCGACGGCCACTACTTCTTCTACGCCCTGTACCACGACCTGGTCGCGCAGGACGCCAGCGAGCAGGCGGCGGTCGCCGCGGTGGTTCGGCGAATGACCGATCATCTGCTGGCGCATGACTACCGACTGGTCGACCACGACCGGACGCCGACCCGCTGGGGCGTGTTCGCGCCCGACGTGCTCAATGGCGATCGCAGCTGGCACGAAGAGCGCGGTCTCAACAGCCTGTCGATGCTGACCTACCTGCGCATCGCGCACCACATGACCGGCGACGCGCGCTACGACGGCGCGGCCCGGGATCTCGTCGCTCGCCACGGCTATGCACTCAACCTGATGCAGCCCAAGGTGACGCTCGGCGTTGGCGGTGGCAACCAGTCCGACGACGAGATGGCGTTCATGAATTACTACCACCTGCTCGCGTACGAGCCGGATCCGGGCGTCCGCGAGTCGGTCAGCCGCTCGCTGCACGCCTACTGGCAGCTGGAGCGACCGGAGCGCAATCCCTTGTTCAACCTGGTGGCGGCGGTCCGCCTGGCAGGCCTGACCGCCACCGACGCCTTCGGCACCGAGACCCTCACAGTGCCCGAGCCGCAGTGGCTCCCCGACACGCTCGACACGCTGCGACGTTTTCCAGTCGACCTGATCGACTGGGGCCTGACCAACAGCCACCGTCTCGACCTGCGGCCGCTCGATCCGCAGGCTCGGCCCGGCACCGCACGATCGCACGGCCTGCGGCAGGACGGCCTCGTCCTGCCCGTCGACGAGCGGATGGTCTTCCACTGGAACGTCGATCCGTACGCGCTCGACTTCGACGGGACCGGGACGCGACTGGCAGACGGCACGTCGTTTCTGCTGCCGTACTACATGGCGCTGTACCACCGGGTGATCGCCGCGCCGGCTCGGTGATCGCGTTGGAACGACCCGCCTCCGCGCGAGTCACCGTCGGACTCCCTGGTCGCCGCGTGCGGTGGACCGGCCGCGGTCGTTGATCCAGGCAGAGCCGTACACGTGCGTCCACGCGACCGGCGAGGGTGTCGATGCGACGACTGCTGACCTGTCTCGGTGTGACCGTCGTGGCTGCGACTACGGCGACAACGGCAATCCACATGCGGTTGGACATCGAGGACGTGCCGGTCGCTCGCGTCATCGCCAATCTCAGCCGCGAGGCCGGCCAGGCCCCCGGCGACGGTCAACTGCAATGGGCGCTCGGCCGGGCGTATGCGATCGCCGCCAGTGCTGGCGGCGACAGCGTGACGGTCGATCGCAAGAGCGGCCGCCCGTTGCCCCGCACCGACGTCGAGCGCCTGCCAGCCCCGCGATCACCCGGCGCGGCCGGGGAGCCGTCGCGCACCGCACACCTGGCCCAGGCCGTGGCCCACTATCGCCGCGCGGCGCAGTTGCTGCCCGCAGAACCGCGAATCCGGCTCGGGCTCGCCTGGTGCCTGCAGCAGCAGGGCCAGACCAGAGAGGCGATCGCCGCCTACCGGACCGTCATCAACGACGCGTGGACGTCCGACTCGACCCGCAAGGCGGTCGAGGACGGACTGAGCACGGTCACCACCGAAGCGGTGACGTTCCTGGTGCCGCTGCTCGACCCGGTCGCCGACCGCGCCGAGATTCGCACCCTCAGCGCGCGCAAGACCGCCATGGACCAACTGCCTCGCTGGATGACGCCGATCGTCATCGCCTTGCACGAGCGCACACCGGGGTCGGCGCTCGTCGACGCCGATGCACGGGTCGCCTTCGATGTCGACGGCGGCCGCACCGGACAGACCTGGGAATGGATTACGCCGGAAGCTGCCTGGCTGGTCTGGGATCCGCGGCGCAGCGGCCGGGTCTCGTCCGGCCTGCAGTTGTTCGGCTCGGTGACGTTCTGGATCTTCTGGAGCGACGGGTATCGCGCGCTGGCGGCACTCGACGACGACGGCGACGGGTGGCTGCGTGACGCCGAACTCGGTGGGCTGGCGCTGTGGCACGATCGCAATCGCAACGCGGTCAGCGACGCCGGCGAAGTGCAGTCATTGCGGCTGCACGGCGTGGTCGCGATCAATTGTGCCGGCACCCGCGGCGACGGCACGCGTGTGGCGGCGTTCGCCCTCGACGGGGTGCGCCTGGCCGACGGCACCAGGCGCACCACCTATGATGTGATCCTGCACACCGCCGAGCCGCGGCTTACCAGCGCCAACACAGGCACTCCCAGGTTCCTTCAATCAACGCGACATCCGGCGTGAGAGACTGCCCTGACCTCCTTGTCAATTTCCGTTCGGCCTGCGAGGGACCGGCCGTCAGAGCCAAGCCGAAAGGCGTCCCGGGATGAACTTTTTTGGCGCCGCGCCTCGCAGCCGCAACTGCCGGTGGTTGGGTTCGAGGAGCATCGGGACCAGGCAGCGCGTCACTGGTACCGGACACTGAACATTCCGTGGGCGGTGTACCAGGCCCGGACGCGCGACAGCACCTCGGGATCGGTGGCCACCTCGGCGTGACGGAGGCGGCGATAGAGATGGCCCTCATGGGGTGCGGTGAGGACGGAGTCGAAGCGTCTGTCGAGGAGGAACGTCACCGCGTAGTCGAAGAGGCCGTGGTGCCACTGATACGGTGCCTGGATGCGTCGGGCCTCCGCGACGCTCGGCGCCGGCATGCCCTCGCGGTGAATGGCATCCAGCAGAACGCCGCCGGCCGTGTGCGACGCCACGCGGACGTCGGCGGGATAGGCCGCGACAAACGCCGTGGTGACGAAGGCTCCCATGCTGTGACCGTGCGCGGCAACGCGCCGGACGTCGACGTAGCGGAGGCGCGCAAGGACGCTGACCGCCGCGTGCGCGCGAAATGCGTTCGCGGGACTCGCACCTTGCTGGAGCAGCGTCCCGAGGGCACCACCGGGCGCGCCGCGGGCGTGGGTGTAGTTGACCGCGATCCCCACCAGCCCCCACGTGCGCATCACGCTGCCGAGCGCGCGGCCATACGACTGGGCGTTGCCGCCGGCGCCATGACTGAGAACCACTGCGGGGAATGGTCCGGGGCCGCGCGGCTTCAGCAGGATGCCCTGGAGATTGACGGGCGTACCGTCAAGCGTGCCGACGAGCGTCCACGTCGCCCCGGACGCGGACTCGGGGTCGCCGGCGATGGAGAGAGCGGGGTCGCCGGGGGCGCTCCGCGGCTCAGTGGTGGGAGGGTGACGCTGGCACGCCGCCAGCGCACACAGCAGCGAGGCGATAAGGGCGGTTCGGAGCAGGCGCGTCATGATCCATTGGACCACGGCGCACACGCGTATGCCGCCGCCGTTTGGAGGTGGCGATGACCGATGGCCTTCTGCCGGACCAAGTCAGATCCTCGGGCCGTTCTACCCCGTACAAAAACCTGTCGACGAGGATGCTGACCTGACCATCATCGCCGGGCGGAACGGGCTGGCGGGCGGCCAGATCATCGAAGTGATGGCAGATGTACTTCGCGGGCGAACCGCTGAACGAGACGGACCGCATCATCCAGACCGCCGCGGCGAACAGGCATCGATTGATCGCGCCGACGGCCGACGCCCGACGCCCGATGTATCCCCGCCCGCGCTACGCTGGGGCGTGCCACTGCTCGTGCTCGGACTGGTTCTCGTGGTGCTGCTCGCGCCGATCGTGCTGTTGCCGCTGTCGATTGTGCAGCGCTATCGGGTCGGCACCGCGCGCCGCCCGGCGCGGGCCTGGCTGGCGACCCTGAATACGATGGGCTTCGGGGTGTCGGCTGGCCTCGCGCTGCTGGTCGCGGCGCTGACGAGCTGGTGGGCGCCCGGCACCCTGACCGCCACAGTCGCCGGCATGTGCCTGGGGCTGCTGCTCGGCACGATCGGCCTGTGGTCGAGCCGTTGGGAGTCCACCGCCGGCATCCTGCACTTCACCCCCAACCGCTGGCTGGTCCTGGCGGTGACCGCGGTCGTCGTGGCGCGGCTGGTCTACGGGATGTGGCGTGGCTGGCAGGCGTGGGCCGCACCCGGCGACGGCTCATGGCTGGCGACGGCCGGCGTGGCCGGCTCACTGGCGGCGGGCGCCGTGGTGATTGGCTACGGCTGCGCGTTCTGGGGCGGCGTGCGCTGGCGAATCGGCCGGCGGCGCGCCGCTCGCATCCTGTCGATCTGAGACACCGCGTCATCACACCTGCGAGGCCGGGTCACGCCGCGCTGATCGGTCGCGCGCCGCGCGTCTGAGGCCGAGTTGCGCCGGCCGAGTCGCCGGGGCGAGTGCGGGGCCGAGCGCAGGGGCCGAGCGCAGGGGCCGAGTGGCGATGGCCGAGGCGTCACACCCGCAGGAAGATCTTCCGCCGATACATCCAGAAGAGCAGCACCCAGTACGTCAGCAGCACCGCGATGCCCGCCAGCAGCGGCTCGAGCCCGGCGCCGAGGATCGCGAACACCCCCTGGCCGAGATGAGTCCGGAGCGACGAGGCGATGAAGTCCTCGAACAGGTGCGCGATCAGGTACGCGGCGATCGAGTTGACGCCAATCACGATCAGCGGCAGCGCCCAGCCGCGATGCCGGCGCACCTCGATGACCCAGCAGAATCCCGCCAGCAGCAAGTAGCACAGCCCGCCGCTGAACAGCGTCCAGCTCGGCGTCCAGATCCGCTTGACGATCGGGTTGAGCCCGAGCCCGTGCACGAGCAGGCCGCCGGCCACCAGCGCGACGCCAACCAGCACCAGCCAGCGCAACGGCATGGCCGGATCGCTGTCGCGCAGGCGGCGGCCGGCAATCAGGCCGAGCAGCATCGTCCCGAGGGTCGGGATGAAACTGAGCGTGAGGTAACCGCCACCGTTGGCGACGAACGGCGACTGCCGCGGGAACAGGTTGAGGAACCACTGGTCGAACGCCGAGCCGAGGTTGGCGTTCTTGTTCCAGTGCGCGGTCAGCCCCGAGGCATGGTGCGGCCAGTCGGCCGGTACGCCCACCGCCGAGAAGTCGAAGCCTGGCCCGGCCACCGGGTAGAGCGCCCAGGCCAGCCAGTAGCCGGCCAGGATGCAGCCCAGCGCGGTCCACAGCGTGCGCGTCGATCGCGAGGCCAGCAGAAACAGGAACGGGTAACCCAGCCCGATCTGGGTCAGCGTGTCCTCGAACGTGAAGTTGGTCAGCGGCCTGCTGATGGATCGCAGGAAGATCCCGAGCGCGATCAGCAGCAGCGATCGCCACACCGCGTGTGCGAAGGCGCCCGGCATGCCTTCGGCGGCAACGCGACGCGCGAACGAATAAGGCAGCGCCACGCCGACCAGCAGCGAGAACGACGGTTGAATCAGGTCGTGCAGCGACGCGCCGGTCCACGCGACGTGCGACTGGTGCCAGGCCAGCACGCCCCACAGCCAGCTGCCGGGGAAGGCCGCGGCAACCCTGGCCAGTTGCAGCACTTCGGCCATCATCAGCAGCATCACGAAGCCGCGATAGGCATCGACGGCGACGTTGCGCGCCGTGGCGACCACGGCCGGGGCCGGAGAGGGTGGCGGCATTGCCGCCAGCACTGGACTCGAGACGATGTCGGAGGGCGGGGCCGAGCGCTCGGGCATGGCGCACAGCGTACACGCACCCGTTGACAGACGCTTACATCCGTGTATGCTCTGCGCACCAAAACCTCTTCGCGGCGGCCGAACGGTGTTCGCACCGCGCGAGGCGACGAGGAGTCCGCGCCGGCAGCAAGACGCGTGGACTCTCTTGCGGGTGACCGCGGGTGTGCCACCGGTCATCAGAGTACGACTGCGTTGAACGGGGGAGTTCTGATGGCTGGACGATTGTGGATGAGGAGCGCCTGCGGTGTGCTGGCGCTGATCCTCGGTCTTGCAGGTACGGCGGGGGCTCAGGTGACCGCCGGGACGATCGTGGGCACGGTCAGTGACCCGGGCGGCGTTGTCCCGGCCGCGGCGGTCACGGTTCGCAACGTCAACCGGGGAACGGCATCCACCTTCACCACCGATGGCGACGGCTCCTACACCGCGCCGTTCCTGCCGCCGGGTACCTACACCGTCGAAGTCGAGGTCGCGGGATTCAAGAAGTGGATTCGCGAGGGCGTGGCGCTCGAAGTGAACCAGCGCGCACGCGTCGACGTGCTGCTGGAAGTGGGCACGGTGGAAGAGACCACCATGGTGGTGGCCACCGCGCCCTTGCTCCGCACCGAGTCGTCGGAGGTGGGCGCGACCATCCAGGAACGCGCGATTCGCGAACTGCCGTTGAACGCGCGCAACTTCGCCGCGCTGGTGTACCTTGTCCCGGGCGTCACGCCGGGTCAGGCCGGGGAGAACCTGTCGGGCGCGAGCACCTTCAACCCTCGCGGTGCATCCAACTTCAACGCGCTCGGACATCAGGCCAACGCCAACGCGTGGCTGATCGACGGCATCGACAACAACGAGTACACCTTCAACACGGTCATCGTCACGCCATCAGTCGAGTCGGTGCGCGAGTTCAAGGTGCTGACAGGGGTGTTTTCGGCGGAATTCGGGCGTGGCGCCGGCGTGGTGTCGGTGTCGACCAAGTCGGGCAGCAACATGCTGCACGGCACGGTGTTCGAGTTCTACCGCGACGAGCGCTTCGATGCGCGCAACTATTTCGCCCGGCCGGCGCCCGCACCCAAGCCACCGCTGGATCGCAATCAGTTCGGTGCCGCAGTCGGCGGGGCGCTGGTGATCCCGGGGCTCTACGACGGGCACAACCGCACCTTCTTCTTTGCCGACTTCGCGGGGCTGCGTGAAACGCGAGGGCTGACGTTCATCAACACGGTCCCGACCGCGAGGACTCGGGTCGGAGACTTCAGCGACTACCGCGACGCCAGCGGCGCGCTGATCCCGATCTTCGACCCGCTGACCACCCGCGCCAACCCGGGGTTCGACTCGTCGAGGCCGGTCAGCGCGGCCAATCCGCAATTCCTGCGCGACCCGTTCCCGGGCAACATCATCCCGGGCAACCGCCTGAACCCGGTGGGCGTGAACGTCGCCAGCATCTATCCGCAGCCCAACGGCGACGGCAACTTCAACAACTACAACACCACCGCCAACCGCGTCTCCACCGACGACAACATCGCCGCGCGGGTCGATCACCGCGCCACCGATGCCGACTCGTTCTTCTTCCGTTACAACTGGGGCCGCTTCCTGCTCGACGCGCCGCAAGGGCAATCGGCCTGCTGCCTGGAGACCCCCGCCGAAGCGGCCGCGCGGTTCGACCTCGGTCCGTATGTCGCCGGCATCCAGAACACGCGCCTGCGCACCCAGGGGGGCGCGGCCAACTACACCCGTGTCATCAGCAACAGCGTCATCAACGAGCTGCGGGTGGGTTTCGCGCGCACCACGCCGTTCACGTTCCAGTCCGACTTCGGTCGCCAGTCGGCGACCTCGCTCGGCATCCAGGGCATCAACATCACCGAGTTCACCACCGGACTGCCCAATCTCAACATCCAGGACATCACCGGCATCAGCGGCGGTCCGGCCTTCCTCCCGGTCAATCCCAAGCAGACACACTGGCAGGCGGAGAACAGCCTGGTGTGGCTCAAGGGGCGGCATTCGCTCAAGCTCGGGTACCGCCTGGTGGATCGCTACGTGTCGCCCTTCACCAACACGAACACGCGCAGCTCGATCACCTTCAACCGGACGTTCACCAACAACCCCGTGAACAATCAGGGTGGCGCGGGCCTGGCCACCCTGCTGACCGGGTACGCCAACAGCGGCGCCCGTGGCTTCCTTCTCGAACCCTACCAGCTGCGCACCCAGGAGCATGGCGCCTTCGTGCAGGACGACGTCAAGGTGTCGTCGCGCCTCACGATCAACGCCGGCCTGCGGTACGAGATTTTCCGGGCCGACACCGAGGAGCAGAACCGCATCGTCAACTTCGATCCGACGGCGCTGACCCTGGTGTATGCCGGAGAGAACGGCGCCAGTGCCACGGCCAACAAGAAGACGCAGAAAGGCAACCTCGCCCCCAGGCTGGGCATCACGTACCTGCTGACCGGCGATGCGCGCACCGTGCTGCGCAGCGGCTACGGCATCACCTACTTCCCCGACCCCCATTCGGCATCGAACATGCTGGGTCAGCAGGTGCCGTACACGATCTCGCAGAACTTTCAGTCCGAGGTCAACCCGACCAGTTTCGCGAACGTGCGGACGATCAACAATCCGTTTCCGCCGGTCGCGCAGGTCAAGCCGGTCACGACGGCGGAACTCAACGCCGCCAACCCGCGCGTCATCGGGCATAGTTTCGAGAACGAGACGCCCTACGCGCAGCAATGGCATCTGGGCGTCGAGCGCCAGCTGTTCTCGACCCTCGTCACCGACATCGGCTACGTCGGCAGCAGCGGCAAGCACCTGGTGTTCTGCTACAACGCCAACGAGGTGCAACCGGGCACCGGCTCGCAGCCGTCGCGGCGGTTGCTGCAGCCGCTGGCCGGGGTCGCCACGATCCTGCAGTGTGACCCGCGTAATCGCTCCACCTACCACAGCCTGCAGGGGCGGGTGGTGCAGCGGCTCACCAACGGGCTGCAGTTCCTGTTCAGCTACACGTGGGGCAAGTCGCTCGACTACGGCGGGTCCGCCGCCAGCGGCGGTGGTGCAACTGGCGCGCCGCAGACGGTCACCAATCTCGACGCCGGCCATGGACCTGCCGGCTACGACGTGCGCCATCGCGCGGTGCTCAGCTCCGTCTACGAACTCCCATGGGGCCCGGGGCGCCCGTGGCTGAATGAGGGCGGGCTGCTCAGCTCGATCGTCGGCGGATGGCAGGTGAGCGGCATCCTGACGGCGACCACCGGCCGGCCCTTCAATGTGTCACTTGCGACCGGCGTGAACAACGGCGCGCCCAGCTGGCCCAACCGGATCGGCAGCGGCGCCCTCGACAATCCGACGGTCAACCTGTGGTTCAACCCGGCGGACTTCGTGGCACCGCCAGCCAACACCTATGGCGACGTGGGCCGCGGGATCTTGTATTCGCCCGGACACACCAATGTCGATCTGTCGATCACGAAGCGCTTTTTCATTGTCGGCCGCGCCAACGCGCAGGTGCGGTTCGACAGCTTCAATCTGTTCAACACACCGGGCTTCGGCTTTCCCAATGCCACCATCGGATCACCCACCGTGGGTCGCATCACGTCCACGGTCGTCGACAACCGCAGCCTGCAGTTCGCGATCAAGCTCGATTTCTGATCAAAAGGACGCTTTCGCATGACCAAGCCAGCGCAACCCGCGCTCAGTCGACCGGCCAGTGTGGAGCGCCGGTCCTTCTTCCGCACACTCGGGCTGACCGCGGGCGCGGCCGTGGCCCTTCGCGGCGAGGCATCTGCGGACGCTGCCGCCGCGTTCGTCCAGTCGAATGTCGCGCGCGCGTCGGAGCCGTCGCAGCTGAAGATCACCGACCTCCGCACCGCGGTGGTCGAGAAGGCGCCGATGACGTGCCCGCTGATCCGCATCGACACCAACCAGGGCCTGGTCGGGTGGGGTGAGGTCCGCGACGGGGCGAGCGAGACCTACGCCTTGTTCCTCAAGAGCCGCCTGGTCGGCGAGAACCCCTGCCACGTCGACAAGATCTTCCGCAAGATCAAGCAGTTCGGTGGCCACGCGCGGCAGGCGGGCGGCGTGTGCGGCGTCGAGATGGCCCTGGTCGACCTGGCCGGCAAGGCGTGGGGCGTGCCGGCCTGGCAGCTGCTCGGCGGCAAGTTCCGCGACCGCGTGCGGCTCTACGCCGACACGGTACAGACCGACGACCCGAAAGAGCAGGGCCGGCGACTCCGCGAACGTATGGATCGCGGCATCACCTACCTCAAGCAGGACTTCGGTATCGGCCTGCTACGCGACAAGCCGGGCATGCTGAGCGCGCCGCTCGGCATGACCTACTCTGGCGGCGGCCGCGTGATGCACCCCTTCACGGGCATCGAAATCAGCGATCGCGGGGTCGCGTATCTGTCGGACTGGATCGGGCAGATTCGCGAGGTCATCGGGATGGAGATTCCCCTCTCGTCGGATCACTACGGTCACATCGGCGTCAACAGCTGCATCCGGCTCGCCCGTGCCATGGAGAAGCACAACATGGCGTGGATGGAAGACATGGTGCCGTGGCAGTTCGGCGAGCTGATGAAGCAGATCCGTGATGCGGTGGACGTGCCGATCCTGACTGGCGAGGACATCTATCTCAAGGAGGAGTTCGTCAAGCTCATCGACATGGGCGCCGTGGACATGATCCATCCGGATCTGGCCAGCTCCGGCGGCCTGATCGAGACCAAGAAGATCGGCGACTATGCCCAGGAGCATGGCGTCGCCATGGCCATGCACTTCGCCGGTACGCCGGTGTCGTTCATGGCCAACGTCCACTGCGCCGCGGCCACGGAGAACTTCATCGCCCTCGAGCATCACTCGATGGACGTGCCCTGGTGGGAGAGCCTGGTCACGCCGACGGGTGGGCAGCCGCTGATCGACAAGGGCTTCGCGGTGGTACCCGACGCGCCCGGCCTCGGCATCGAGGTGAACGAGGCGGTTGTCAGGGCGCACCTGCGCCCCGACAGCGAGTATTTCGCCCCGACGCCACAGTGGGACAAGGAGCGCTCGAACGATCGCCTCTGGAGCTGAGGCCTGAGGCGCGTGTCCTACGGCGTCGCCGTCTGGGTTGTCGTCAGCTTGCCGGCCTCGACGAGCGTGGCGCTGCCGACCGTCACCGTTGTGTCGGGGAAGAACAGCCAGCGCACGCCGCCGCCGCGCACCGTGCCACCGACTTCCTCGTTGTCGCCGAGGCTGAGCCGGACGACGGCGTCGCCGTAGCCGTAGTAGGGCAACGCGGTCTGGCCAGCCGGCACGTTCAGCTTGGGGTTGAAGCCGATGCAGAACTCGCGGAAGCTCTTCGACCCCGGCGCCGAGTCGAGAAAGGTCTGCAGCGCCGCGAGCCCTTCGTCGGCGGTGGCCTTGGTCACCTTGCCGTCGGCGAAGGTCAGCCGCGCGTTCGTGACGATGGCGGTGCCGAAGCGTGCCTTGGGAATGACCAGCGTGCCCTGCACCGAGGCTTCCACAGGCGCCACCCGCAGCACCCCCGCCGGCAGTTCGATCTCGCGGTCGACCCGGACCTTCGCCGACTGCATGCGCGCGGCGGAGGCATCGCCGTCCTGCTTGTTGAACGGACGATCGCCGATCCGGAAGCGCAGGTCGGTGCCGCCGGGCGTGGTGACGCGCGTCTCACCCGAGCGCAGCAGCGCGACCGCCGCGTCCTGGCGCTGAGCCAAAGCGGCATAGTCGATGTTCAGCGCGTCGACGTAGACCGCGTCGTACGGCGCGGTGTGCGGCACGGGCAGGCCGTCCACGTCCCGCGTGCCGCCGTTCCAGTGGAAGTGGATCTGCCGGCCCTTGCCCGCGTCGAGCCAACTGGCCAGCAGCGCGCGCTCGGACGCCGCGGTGGTGGCGGTCTCGCCGGCGGGCAGCCAGATGTAGACATCGGTGCGGGCCAACCGCTCGGCCAGATCTGCCGCCGGGGCATAGGTCAGCGATTCGACCCTGGCGCCAGCCGCTTCCAGTTGCCGGCGCACGACGGGTTCGAGTGCGCCGAGCGTCTGGGGGTCGTAGCGCAGCAGCACCCGTTCGCCGCTGGTTACTTTGAGCGCCGAGACGATGCGGGCGGCCAGCGCGGGATAGGGAATGTCGTCGGCGGCGCGGGCCGGCAGCGCGCCCAGGGTCAGTGCCCCAGCGAGCAACAAAGGCAGTCCGTGCGTGTTCATGTCTGTTCTCCAGGGAAGGCCAGTGCTGCCACCGGCCGGGTTGTTCAGAACGTGATCTTGAAGCCGACGCGCACCAACCGGGCGTCGAGGTTGCGCGAGATGCGCCCGAGCGCGGCGCCGACCTGCTCGACCTCGGTCACCGAGGCGTTCTCGTTCAAGACGTTGTAGACCTCGAGCAACGGCTCGGCGGTGGCACCACGGCCGATCGAGAAGCGGCGCCCGAATCGCAGGTCGAGCAGCGACTGATTGGGCTTGCGGACGTCGCCGGCCGGCAGCAACTGCACGTCCTGGCTGACCTGCCGCAACTCCGGCACGATCGCTCGGGTCACCGTGTAGATGCGCCGCAGCGGCTGCCCGGCGTAGTGCGCGAAGTGCGCCGACGCCGACAGCTGCCAGGGCAGCTGATAGATGCCCGAGACGTTGACGATGACGCGCGAGTCGAGCAGGTCGTAGCCGGCCGAGTTGATCCGGTCGTTGGGGTTGGTGCTCGCCGACGTGTCGGCCTGGTTGCGGCCGACGGTGACGCCCCCGAACAGCGTCAGGCCGCCGCTGAAGCGCCGGTTGGCGGTGAACTCCACGCCCTGGTAGCGCTGGTCGAGCAGGTCAGAGTTGCTCAGTACGTTGTCGACCCGGCCGATGCTCGCCGCGGTCTGGTTGTAGATGGTGAACGACGAACCGTCGAGCGGGTTGGTGATCTCGCGCGGCGTGAAGTCGTCGGCCGAGACCGCGACGTTGACCACGGCGGTCAGATCGCGGTAGTCGCGCCGGAAGTAGCTGAATGCCACCGCGAAATCGTCAGCCAGCTGGTGCTC
Source organism: Acidobacteriota bacterium (assembly GCA_013695405.1). Classification (GTDB taxonomy): domain Bacteria; phylum Acidobacteriota; class Vicinamibacteria; order Vicinamibacterales; family Vicinamibacteraceae; genus Luteitalea. The sequence continues at coordinate 21,323 of JACDAO010000458.1, forward strand.
GAGAGTAGCGGTGTACTCCCATTGCGTCGGCCGCTTCAGGCCAGGTGCAATGCGCACGGTGGCGCCACGATCGAGCGCGCCCTGGCCCGGCCCGATCTCGTCGAGCTGCGGCACCAGGTCGCCGTTGCGGTCGGTCCAGGCCCGGTTCTCGGTGTTCTGACGCAGCGGGTTGAACTGGTCGATCAGCTGCGAACCCTGGCGCTGCGCGTACTGACTGGCGCTGGCCTTGATCACGGTGCGGCCGGTGCCCGAGAGATCGTAGGTCGCCGACAGACGCGGCACGAAAGAATTCCACGCCACCACGTTGGACTGCGAGGCGAAGGTCCGTTCAGGCACGAACTGCCCGGCCGCCGCCGACTGCGCACCGAGGCTGCCGGTGTGCCGCTCGAAGCGCAGGCCCGGGTTGACCGTCAGCCGGCGCGTCAGCGCCCACGAGTCCTGCACGAACACCCCGAGCTCGAACTGGCTCATGTTGGTGCTGACCGGGGTGTTGTAGACGGTGACCGAATCCGGCACGCCGTTGCGATAGCGCGCCACCAGGTCGCCGTGGCCGAGCGAATCGAAGATCTGCCCGTACGGCGCGTGCTGCACCTGAACGCCGGTGCGGATCTGGTGCTCGCCGCGCCACCGTGGCAGCCACGACAGCACCGCGTTGAAGGTGCGCCGCTCCTGGTTGGCGTTGACCATCGACGGCGGCGGCGCGCCGGTCAGGGTCGACTGGGTGATGTCGACGCGCGGCAGCGCAGCGGCCGCCAGATCGGGCTGGTAGTCGAGCGACCACGGCACGTAGTACCAGGAGAAGCCGGTGTCGAGCAGCAGCGTCGGACTCAGCGTCGAGGTCAGCTTGGTGTTGGCCACCGGTCCGCCGAGCGGCGAGTAGTAGCTGGCCTCCGGCGAGACGAACTGATACGCGGCGGTGGTCTGCCGCCGGTGCTCGCGCAGCTTGTAGTTGTAGTCGACGAAGCCGGTCAGCCGGTTGGCCGGGTTGATTTGCCACGTCAGTTTGCCCGAGGCGTTCCAGATGTAGTTCTCGTCGAGCGCCTGCGATCCGTCGGGGTTGAAGGTGTTGGCCTCGAAGCGATCGACCTGGAACCGGCGGGCACTGCCGTAGAACCACAGGCTGTCACGCTTGATCGGGCCACCGACGCCGCCGTTCAGGTCGTAGAAGATGTCCATCGCGCTCGGCGCGCGCAGACCGCGCGCGCGCTGATCGTCGCTGACGTTGCTGCCCTGCAGGCCGCTGCCGGTGTAGGTGGCGAACAGATCGCCGCGGAACTGGTTGCCGCCGTCCTTGGTCACCATGTTGACGCTGACCCCGCCGGCGCCGATCTCGGCCGGCAAGGCGCGGGTCTGGACCACGATCTCCTGGTACGCGCCCTGGTTCGGATACTGCCCCGAGACCCCGCCCGACCCGGTGTTGGAGGTCATGTCCAGACCATCGGTGTTCCAGATCAGATCGCGCGTCTGCGAGCCGTGAATCGACACGCCGGCGGTCTGCCCGGTTTCCGATCCGCCGATGTCCGGCCGCGCGGTGACCGCGCCGGGCACCAGCATCACCGCGACATTGGGGACGCGACCGACCGGGATGCCTTCGATCAACTCCTGGTACAGCGGCCGTTCCGACGATCCCGACCGGGTGTCGATGACCGGCGCGCCGCCGCGCACAGTGATCGCGTCCTCTATCGCGCCGACCGGCAGGCTGGCGTCGACGGTGGTGGTCACCGACGTGCTCAGCACCACCCGCTCCTGGCGGACCGACTGGAACCCGCCCAGCGAGAACGTCACGGTGTACTCGCCGGCGCGCAGGTCGACCACACGGTACCGCCCGTCGTCGGCCGTCACCGTCGCCGTGGCGCCCTCGATCAGCGCCGGGCTGCGGACCTCGACCGTGACGCCGGGCAGCGCGCCACCGGACCCATCCACGACCGCGCCGACCAGCGTGGCGGTGGACTGCGCCAACAGGATGCCCGGGCTGCCGGTGACAACGGCCCAGGCCAGCAGCAGAGCGAACCTCCGCAGCAGCGTGCGAGACATGACAGTTCCTTTCGAAGACAGCTCGCGCGGGCGAGCTGGTGGAGCGACGGCGGCGCACGCTGTGCGACGCACGGCCGCGGATCGCGGCACGCGTCAACTCCGGCTGACGTAACGATGTGGTGAACGGGACCTCACGCCTCGCCCGCAGGCGAACCGTGCAGGGCGATCAGTGGCGCGAGGCTATCGACAGATGCAGGACGGACAGCAACAGGCGCACATCGTCATGCGGCACATCACGGGCGTGACGTGGGAGGGCAGGGACATGCCGACGCAGGACGGAAGTTCAGTGGCCATGATGCAGTGGCCCGGGCTGACAGCAGCACGCGGGCACCACCGAGCATACGTCATGCCGAGTTGCACGGAAGGCGCATGTGTGGCATACGAGAAGCCCGAAGCCCCCTGAGCCCCCATGTTCGCCCTCGACCCCTTCATCGCCGCGCAGGACGCAGCTCACGCGGGCTTCGACGATGCGATGGCGGAACTGCGCGCCGGCCGCAAGTCGGGCCACTGGATCTGGTACGTGTTCCCACAGCTGGCCGGGCTGGGCCAGTCCGAGATGTCTCGGAGATTCGGGCTTCGCGATCTCGCGGACGCGGAGGCGTACGTGCGTCATCAGGTGCTCGGGGCGCGGTTGATCGAGGCCGTCGACACGGTGTGGGCGCAGGTGCGCCGCGTGCCGCCTCCGCCGCTCCACGTCCTGATGGGGTCGCGCATCGACGCGCTCAAGCTGGTGTCGTCGCTGACGCTGTTCGAGGGCGTGGCGTTGCGACTGGCTGCCGGCGAGTCGAACGACGACGTCGCGCAACTGGCCCAGCGCGCTGGCGAGGTGCTGGCGATAGCCGCGGCCCAAGGCTATCCGCGCTGCGCCCTCACGGCCGCCACCCTTTCCAGGCGACCGTGACGCGGCGGTATGATCGCGGGCCATGCCCGCACACGTGGTCACGATGCTCGGCGCCGGCCTGATCGGCGACTTCTACACCCGCACCCTGCATGCGCAGCGCAGTCGCGATCGCGTCGGCGTGATCTACGCCAGAAAAGCCGATCGGGCCGCGGCCTTCGCGGCGCGCTGGGACATCGCGCATCACGTCACCGACCTGTCCGAGGCCATCGAGCACCCCGCGTCCGACGTGGTGGTCGTGGCACTGCCCAATCACCTCCACGAGGAGGCGGTGACGCTGGCGGCGCGTGCCGGCAAGGCCGTGCTGTGCACCAAGCCGCTGGGGCGCACCGCAGACGAGGCCTGGCGGATGCAACAGGCGGTGGAGAAGGCTGGCGTGTTCGCAGGCTACCTCGAGGACCTGTGCTAGACGCCCAAGACCCTCAAGGCGGTCGCGTCGGTGCGCGACGGCGCGATAGGCGAGGTCACCTGGGTACGCGCCCGCGAGGCGCATCCGGGACCGCACGCCGCCTGGTTCTGGGACACGCGGCTGACCGGAGGCGGCGCGATCATCGACCTCGGCTGCCACTGTATCGAGATCATCCGCAACTTCGTGGGCAAGCAGAACCGTCCGGTCGAGGTGATGTGCCAGGCCGACACCCTGGTCCACCCAATCGAGGCCGAGGACAACGCCGTGGCGTTGATCCGCTTCGCCTCGGGGGCAATCGGCCAGTTCGAAGTCAGCTGGACTTTCCGGGGCGGCATGGACCTGCGCGACGAAGTGGCCGGGACGCACGGCACGATCTGGCTGAACCACTTCCTGCGCACCGGGTTCGAGATGTTCACGGCCGCGCCGCGGGATGGCTACGTGGCCGAGAAGGCCGAGACCAGCGCCGGCTGGCTGTTCCCGGTCGGCGACGAGGTCGCCGAACTCGGCTACGTCGACATGTTCACCGACATGTTCGACGCGCTCGAGGCCGGGCGTGCGCCGCGCGAGACGTTCCACGACGGCGTGGTGGTCAATGCCGTGATGGACGCGGCGTACCGATCGGCGCGATCGCGGCAATGGGAGGCGGTGACGGTCCCCGGCTGGCACGGCGAAGACACGCCGCACCTGCACGTCGAGCCCGAACGCTTCGAGGGACAGCTGGTCGTCAAGCGCGAGCTGCTGCCGGATGGTCGCGCGAAGCTCATTCTGCGGCACCCGGAGAGCGGCGACTTCTCGGAGCGGGAACTCTGACGCGGAGCACGCCGGGCACTCCGCGCGGTTCAGGGTTGTCTGCTTGTCATGGAACTGTCCCCCTCAGGCGGCGGGCCGGCAGGACGGTCCGGCTGGCAATCCTGCGGCTCAGTACCGCTGCCGTGCCTCGAAGGCTCACAATAGGCGGCGATGAGGTCGTTAGCCGCCGAGCTGCCTGGTGTTCTGGGCGTGGATCACGTCGCCGTGGCGGTGCGTCGCGGCGACCTCGAGACGCACGTGGCGGCCTATGCGCTGCTCGGCTTCACCGAGATCCATCGCGAGGACGTCCTCGGCACCGATCAGGTCCGCGAGGTGCTGTTGCGCATCGGCGACGGGCCGCACCTGCTGCAGTTGCTCGAGCCGCTGTCCGATGCGTCGCCGGTGGCCCGGCAGATGGCCCGCAACGACGGCCGCGGCGGCCTGGCGCACGTCGCGCTCCGTGTCGCCGATGCGCAGGCCGCCTTCGACGACCTCGCGGCCAAGGGCTTTGCGATCATCGACGCCGCACCGCGCCCGGGGTCGCGCGGCACGACCGTCTTCTTCGTGCACCCGAAGAGCCGCGGCGACGTCGCCTTCGGGTACCTGCTCGAGGTCGTCGAGCTGCCGGCCAACAATGGCTGACGCCCCATCAAATAAGCGATCCTCGACCGATCTGCTGGCCCTCGCCGAGCACTTCCCGCCGGTGTCCACCGCGGCCTGGCAGGCCCGCATCGCGCAGGACCTGGCCGGTGCCGATGCCGCCGCCAGCCTGATCTGGCGCACCGGACAGGGCATCGACGTCAAGCCGTTCTACCGGTGCGCCGACCTCGACGGACTCGAGGCACAGACGGCCGCCGTGCCGGGGGAGGCGCCGTTCGTGCGCGGTGGCCTGGCGCCGTGGGCGATGATCGAGCACGCCGACCCGCCTCCCGACGCGATTCGCGTCGACACGCGTCACGACGAGGGCGCCACGGCGGTGGAGCAACTGGCGTGGGCGCTGGCCGAAGGCACGCAGCGCCTGGCGGCGGCGGCCGCC
>JACDAO010000462.1 GCA_013695405.1 Acidobacteriota bacterium
GGTCGGGCCAGCTCGGGCGGCGCCCTGCCGCCACTTTGACGACGTACGCCTAAATGATGTATTTTCTGTCGGTTGCCAGCATTGCGCGGGTCACCACAGACAGCCCGCCGGCGCTGCGAGCCGGCAAACGCCACCGAGGAGGATTCAGTACGCATGTCAGATCAGCACACGGATTGGCCGGAAGTACGCGAGGGAGGTGCCCGGCCGTCCGCTGCCGGCACCACGAAGTTGATGTGGGCGGTCGAAGATCAGGAACTGGACACGCAGGAGTACGGGCGCCTGCTGGACCTGTACGACACCAGTTTCAAGAGCATCACCGAAGGCGAAGTCGTCAAGGGGACGGTGTTGTCGGTCTCCGCGTCGGCGGTGATCGTCGATGTCGGCTTCAAGTCGGAAGGGATGATCTCGATCGACGAGTTCCTCGACGAGAACGGCGACGTCATCGTCCAGGCAGGTGACCAGGTCGACGTGCTGCTCGAGCGCACTGAAGACCGAGACGGCCATATCGTGCTCTCGCGCGAGAAGGCCGAGAAGATGAAGATCTGGGACGAGGTCGAAAAGGCCTTCGCTGATCGCAAGGTCGTCATCGGCCGAGTCATCGAGCGGATCAAGGGCGGCCTGGCGGTGGACATCGGGGTCCGCGCCTTCCTGCCCGGCAGCCAGATCGACGTTCGCCCGGTGCGCAACCTGGATGCCCTCAAGGGCCAGGAACTGCGTATGCGCGTGATCAAGGTCAACAAGAAGCGCGGCAACATCGTCCTCTCGCGCAAGGTGCTGCTCGAGGAAGAGAACGCCGAGAAGAAGAAGCACACGCTCGAGACGCTGGCCGAGGGCAAGGTCCTGCGCGGCGTGGTCAAGAACATCACCGACTACGGCGCCTTCATCGACCTGGGCGGCATCGACGGCCTGCTGCACATCACCGACATGTCGTGGGGGCGCGTCCAGCACCCCTCCGAGCTGTTCAAGGTCAACGACGAGGTCGACGTCATCGTCCTCAAGTTCGACCCCGAGAACGAGCGCGTCTCGCTCGGTCACAAGCAGCTCAGCACCGACCCGTGGTCGGACGTGGTCGATCGCTACCCGGTCACCGCGCGGGTCAGCGGCCGGGTCGTCAGCCTGACCGACTACGGCGCCTTCGTCGAACTCGAGCCGGGCGTCGAGGGTTTGATCCACGTCAGCGAGATGTCGTGGAGCAAGCGGGTCAAGCACCCGTCCAAGATCCTCAACGTCGGCGACAGCGTCGAGGCGATGGTGCTCGGCGTCGATCCGTCGGCGCGGCGGATTTCGCTCGGCCTCAAGCAAGTCGAGACCAACCCCTGGCACGAGCTGACCGACAAGTACCCGGTTGGCACCAAGATCAAGGGCAAGGTCCGGAACCTGACCGAATTTGGCGCGTTCGTCGAAGTGGAAGACGGCATCGACGGCCTGATCCACATCTCGGACATGTCGTGGAGCAAGCGCCTCAAGCACCCGTCCGAGGTCCTCAAGAAGGGCGACGTGGTCGAGGCGATGGTGCTCAACATCGACGCCGAGAACCAGCGGCTCTCGCTCGGGCTCAAGCAGCTGGCCTCCGACGTGTGGGACGACTTCTTCGGGCGGGTCCAGGTCGGTGACGTGGTCGAGGGCAAGGTGGTCCGGATGACCAGCTTCGGCGCATTCGTCGAACTGGCCGAGGGCATCGAGGGCCTGATCCACGTCAGCGAGTTCGACAACGAACGCGGTGGCGAGAAGATCGAGCTGCAGGTCGAGCAGGTCCACCAGATGAAGGTCATCAAGCTGAGTCAGTCGGAACGCAAGGTCGGTCTGAGCATTCGCGCGCTCAAGGACGAGACCTACAGCGCCGACTGGGGGCAGTACATGAGCGAAGCGGCCTCGACCGGCGGCGCCACGCTGGGCGATCACTTCAAGCAGCAGCAGTAGTCCGAGGTGACGCCGGACGGCGGGTCCGTCCGGCGTCGTTTCCTGTCGAGGCAGTCCATGACCAAGGCGGATCTGGTCGAGGAAGTATCCCGCGTCTCCGATCTCAGCAAGAAGGACGCCGAGGTCATCGTCGAGACAGTCTTCTCGAGCGTGATCCGCGCGCTGCATGGCGGCGACAAGGTGGAGTTGCGTGGCTTCGGCAGCTTCCGGCTGCGCCGGCGCGAGCCCCGCAAGGGCCGCAACCCCAAGACCGGCGATCGCGTCGACGTGCCGCCCAAGCACGTGCCGTATTTCAAGCCTGGCAAGGAACTCAAGGATCTGATCAACGTGCCGACCGAGGTTGATCCAGACCGGGTGGGTACCGTTGCCGACCCGGCTCCCGAGCCGGCCGCAGTGCCGACCCCGGTCGCGTCCTGATCGACACATCGCCTGCATTGCAAGGTCACACGCGCCCATGGAGCATCTCTGGTCGCCCTGGCGCCTGCCGTACGTCACCGGTGGCACCCCGCCCGGCGGCTGCGTGTTCTGCACCGCCGCCGCCGACGCCGCGGAGCCGACGCTGGTGGTGCAT
>JACDAO010000520.1 GCA_013695405.1 Acidobacteriota bacterium
CCGGTGAAGTGCCGATGCATGCCGTAATGCCGCGGGTCGGTCATCACGTCGGGGATGTTGATCGCCTGGTCCTTCACTTCCTTGCCCACCTTGCCCTCGGTGACCGCATCCCGTCCGAACTCGCTGGCCAGCACCACCAGCGTGCGGTCGAGCAGGCCGCGCGCCTCGAGATCGCGCACCAGCTGGGCCACCGGGGCGTCGATCAGCCGCTTCATTGCCTCGGCGCGCGAGTGTCCGTGCTCGTGGGTGTCCCAGTACACGAACGGGATGTACTCCGACGTGACCTCGACGAAGCGCGCGCCACCTTCCACGAGTCGCCGCGCCAGCAGGCAGCCCTGACCGAAACGCCCCGTGTTGTACGCGTTGAACGACGCCTCCGGCTCCAGTGAGAGGTCGAAGGCCTTTGCCGAGGGCGATCGCAGCAGTCGATCAGCGCCATCGAGGGCGCGCACCAGCGACTGGCGCTGGAAATCGCTGCCGTACTGGTGCACCGGTTCCTGGGCCAGCAGTTGCTCGAGCAGCTGTCGCCGGCTCTGGAAACGCGCCGCGCCAAGCTCCTTGGGCGGGCGCACCGCGGCGGCCGCGTCCTGCGGGTCGACGATCAGGAACGGTCCGTGCTCGGTGCCGAGGAATCCGGCGGTGTGGAACGCCTTGAGCGTGGCGATTTCCCCAGCCCCTTCGACCGTCTGGCCGATGGTGATGAACGCGGGCATGTCGGGCGTGCGCGGCCCCAGCGTGCGCGAGACGATCGCCCCGATGTGCGGCATCGCCATCGGCTGCGGCGGCACGTAGCCGGTGTGCCAGTGGTACTGGTGACGCGAATGCAGGATGAAGCCCAGGTCGGCAGCCGTGAAGCTTCGGATCACCGTGCCACGATCGATCACGCTGGCGATCTGCTCGAGGCCCTGGGCGAACTTGATGTCGTCAACGGCGGTGTCGATTGCGGGAAACGTGCTAAGGACCTGACTGATTGGCAGGCCGGGCGCGTACGGCGTGTAGCGTTTCGGATCGAAGGTCTCGGTCTGGGCCATGCCGCCGGCCATCCACAGCACGATCACCGCATCGGCACTCGCGCGCCGTGTCGGCTGCGCGCCGGGCGAGTCGTTCGCGCCTTGCGACGCCTGCCCGTGCACCAGCGCGGGTTCGGTACCGGTCAGGGCGGCGAGTGTACCGGTCGCGGTCGTGCCGAGAAACTGACGCCGAGTCAGACACTCGTGGATGTGTTGCTCGTCCCGCGTCAGGGCCGATTGCGTCGGGTCGGCTGGACCGTGTCGACGAGTCGAGGCGTTGTGCTCGTGAGCCATGGCCGGTCTCAGTAGATCAACTGGAATTCCGGCTTCATCAGCAGCGACCAGAGCAGATCGGCGACGCCGGTGGACGAGAGGGTGCCGGGCTGCGACCAATCGGTGACAGCGCGCTCGGCCACTGTCCGTTCGGCCTCCGACGGCCCCCGGCCGAGGGCATGCCAGAACAGTTGGTCGACCAGCTCGCGCGGGCTGCCCGGACGCGGCAGCGGCGGCAGGGGCAGATCGTCGCGAGGGGGCAGCAAGCGCTGCAGGTCTGGGGCGACGTCGAAGATGAAGAAGCGCACCGCAGGATTCAAGGTCGAGCCGATCTCGCTGCGCGGATTGGCGACGTCGACCGCACCGCGGAATCGCCGGAAGTGCCGCCCGCGGAGATCGAAGCGCAGCACCGACGGATTGGCCACGCGCAGCGCGCCTCGTCCGTCGATCGTCAGGCCCCCCTCAGGGCCGGCTGTCGCCGTCGGACCGAACTCGTCGCCCGCGTCCGGCGCCAGCGAGGCCAGGCGGGTCTCGGTGCCGTCCGCGTCCGTCAGCACGGCGTCGGCCCACACGGGTTGCACCCGCTCCGGCGCGTTGGAGCCGGTGTCCTGCACCACCAGCCACAGCGCGGCCGACGACGAGATGTCGAGGTCGAAACCGCGCGCCCTGGGAGCGCGGCCGGCGATTGCGGCGTTGAAGCGGCTGTAGGTGTCGGCGCGGCGCTCACCGGTCAGGCGGCGGGCGCCGCGTGCCAGCCATTGCGTCAGGCGTTCGCCGTTGACCAGCTCCAGCGCCTGCGGCGTGGTCGCATCGTCGGGACGCACCGAGGTCACCTGGTCACGAATCGGACGACCCAGCGCGCGTGTCAGCGAACTCGACGCCGTGCGCCACTCGCGAGCGTAGACGCCGGCCGCGATTGGATCGGAATCGACCCGCAGGCCAGCCGCCGGCGTCTTCGCGCCCGGCGGCGCCGGCGCGCGCCAGGTGCTCCACTCGCCGGTGATCGATCCAATCGCATCGGCAAACTGCTCGGCGGTCAGTCGCCGCACCTCGGGGCCTTCGAACACGTAGGCGCGAGCGTTCTGTTCCTCGTTCCGTGCAACGGCGGCCAGCTGATACGGCTGCGACGCCATGATCGTCGCGATCAGATGCTTCAGATCGTAGTCATGGGCGACCAGGTCACTCGCCAGCCAGTCGAGCAGCTCGGAGCTCCACGGACGCGTGTCCATCTCGTCAGAATTGGCGACGATGCCGTGGCCAAGGAGGCGGTTCCAGAGGCGGTTGACCACGGTGCGGGGCAGGCGCCCGTTACGCCGATCGGTGAACAGGCGCACCGCCGCCGCCCGGCGGTCCTCGAGCGAGTCGCTGCGCGGCGCCACCTGCAGCTGCGGGAACGGAAACCGAGGGCCGGTGTGCTCGTTGCGCGCCACGTCGCAGCGATACAGTTGCAGCCGCGGCTCGGGCGAGAAGTACGCGGCCAGGCCGTACGCGTCCTTCAGCGTCCAGCGGCTCACGAAGCTGTCGTGACAGGCGTTGCACTTCATGTTGACGCCGAGGAAGACCTGCGCCGTGTTCTGTGACGCCTGCATCCACGGCGTGACCGCGGCGCTGGTCTCGCCGCGCCAGTTGACTCCGACCAGGAAACCCGCCGGGTCGCCTGGTGACGACGGGTTCAGGAGGTCGGCGACCAACTCGTCGTAGGGCCGGTTGCGACGCAGCGTGTCGAGCAGCCAGGGGGTGATGCTCTTGCGTCCGTCGCGCTCGGAGAAGTAGCTCACGCCGTCGTCGTTGCGCAGCAGGTCGTTCCAGAACGTCATCCAGTGGTCGGCGTATCGCTCACCGTCGGCGAGCAGCGCCTTGACCAGGCGCGCGCGCTTGTCGGACTCGCGATCGGCGATGAAGGTGTGCAGCGCGGCAGGGTCGGGCAGCAGACCCCAGACATCGAGGTAGGCGCGGCGCGCGAACAGCGCGTCGGACACGGCCGGCGGAGGCGTCGTGCGCGCGGCGGCGTCGGTCAGGTGGCGCGCCACGAGCCGGTCCACCGGGCGGCGCCACGACGGCCACAGCGGAGCCGGGAGCTCGGGTCGCGTCAGCGTGAGAGGGCCATCCCACGGCTGCGGTGCCGGCGCCGACGTCGGCGTGGCTCGCGCGCCCTCGTCGATCCAGGTGCGAATCAGGGCGAGCCGCCCGGTGTCCACTGGATCCTCGCCCTTGGGCATCTGCGGTTCGACCGCACCGGTCAGGCGATCGACGAGCAGGCTGGCGCTGCTCGCGCCGGGCCGGACGACGGCGCCGCTGCGCCCGCCTTCGAGCAGGTCGGCGTAGCTGGCCACCGACAGGCCGCCCTTGCGCACCTCGGCGCTGTGGCACTCCTGGCAGACCTCGACCAGGATCGGGTGGATCTGGGAGGCGTAGTCGACGCGGCCGTTGGTCGTCGCCGCCGCTGGCGCCGCCAGACTGGCCACTGGCGTTGCGGCCGGCGCCTGCGCACGAAGCAGCGTCGTCGCCAGCCAGAGCGCGCTGGCGGCCCCCACACACACCCGGATCATGAGTGAAGAGTAACCCTGTCGGGCCGGTTGTCGATGCGGCCGCTCGCGAGATCGCGTCACCGGCCCGACAACCGGACCGTGGGCCGGCCGATCACTCGGCATTGCAGGATGCGGTCGAAACTGCCGATGGACACCTCAGCAACGTCACGTCATGCCCCTTCGCGACCTCCTGCGCCACAACGCCCTCGGCATTGCCGCCGTGGCGTTGTCGTGCCCGATCATCGCCATGGGCCTCACGACGCTGATCGGGTACGCCAACACACCCGGACCGGCCGGTCTCTCTCCGGTCACCTGGCCGCAGGAAGCTAGCGCGGCTCGGAGCCATGACCGCCAGACGCTGCTCCTGTTCGCACATCCCGAC
>JACDAO010000530.1 GCA_013695405.1 Acidobacteriota bacterium
GGCCTTGACCGAGCCGCGCTTTGCCGGCGCGGTCAACGGCCGCTTCGAGGTCGACGGCGCGCAGCGTGGCCGTGCCGGCCTGCTGGTCCACGCCACCGGCACCGTGACCGAGACCGACGTGCTCGGCGGCCGTCTGCCCGAGCTCGCCTTCGACGCGACCGTCGACGACCAACGCCTGGACTTGACCGCGCGCGGGCAGATCGCCGGCTACGATCTCGCAACCCTGAGTGGCGTGCCGGGCCTGACCGGCGTGCTCACCGGTACCGTCGACACCCGGGTGGCCGTGCCGAACCTGCAACAGGTGTCGATCGATACCCTCGACGTCGACGGCACCTTCACCCTCGAGCAGCCGACCCTGATGAAGGTGCCGTTCGAGACGGTCAAGGCTCAACTCGCGATGGCCGACGGCGTGGCCGACATCCGGCAGCTCGAGGCCCGCGGCGACGGGTTCGTCCTGACCGGGCAGGGACGGTTCGGGCTCGGACCAGGCGATGAGTCGGACTTCGGTTACCGATTGCAGGCAGAATCGCTGCTCCAGCCGGCCAAGGCCGCCGATCTGCCGATCACCGGCGCCGCGACCACCGAAGGGCGCGTCACCGGTGCTCGCGCCGCGTTCACCGTCACCGGCGCACTGGCCGGCGACCAGCTCGCTTACGGCGACACGGCCAGTGTCGGCACGGTCAACGCGCAGTACACCGTGCGCTTGCCCGACTTCGACCCCGCCCGCCTCGACGTCGAGACGACGATCGAGGGACAGACCGTGCATGTGGCCGGGCAGACCCTGACCGCGGTCTCCGGCACGGTCGGGTATATGCCGCAGCTGCTGCGCTTCGACGTCACCGGCGACGACGCGCTGCGGACCCTGGCGGCGCGCGGCACACTGGCGCTGCAGGACCGTGGCCAGCAGCTCACCCTCGACCGGCTCGCCGTGCAGCGCGAGGGCGTCACCTGGGCGCTGGCGCCAGACACCACGGCACGTGTCGACATCACTCCCGAGCAGGCAACCATTGCGCAGCTGCGGCTGGCCAACGGCGCGCAGCAGCTCGACGTCGAAGGCACGGTCGGGATCCTCGCCGACGCCCAGTCGTCACTGCGTGTGCAGGCCACCGGGGTACGGGTGCGCGACGTGCTAGTGCTGGCCGCGCAGGAGTTCGACGGCGACGGCACGCTGGATCTGTCGGCGACGATTGGCGGCACGCGTGAGCGGCCGGTTGCCGACGCCCAGCTCGAATTGACCGAGGCCCGGGTCCGCAACATCGACGTCGAACGGGTCGGGGGTCGCGTCACCTTTGACGGCACGCTCGGCACCGTCAACCTCCGCCTGCAGAAGGACGCCAACTCGGTGCTCACCGCCAACGGCATCGTGCCGCGCACCCTGTTTGCGGCCAAGCCGGAGGGTGGCAGCGACGAGCACATCGCGCCGACGCCCAACGATCGCCTCGACGTCGCCATCACCTCGACGCCCATCGATCTGGCACTGGCCGAAGGCCTGACACCCTACGTGCAGAAGCTGGGCGGGCAGGCCCAGATCGACGTCCGACTGACCAATTCCGGTCGTGACCCGCATGTCGCAGGCGCCGTGTTCCTGACCAACGGCACGCTCTTCGTGCCCGCGACCGGCGTCAGCTACGAGAAGCTCGCTGCGATCCTGACCTTCGACGAGGAGCGCGTGGTGATCTCGGAAATGGGCGTCCAGACGACAGACGGCGACCTGTTGACCGTCGAAGGTGAGCTCGGGCTGCGCCGGCAGCAGGCGCGCACGGTCAGCCTGCGGATGAAGGGTGAGGACTTTCGGATCCTCGACAACGAGTACGGGCGCCTCGCCCTTGACACCGACCTGACCATCTCGGGGACCCTGGTCGCGCCGGCGGTCGAGGGCACGCTGCAGGTCTCGGACGGCCGCCTCGAGCTCGACGAGATCCTGCCGCGCGTGTCGAGCAACACCTACGCAACCCAGGCCGAGTACCAGGGTATTCCGACCGACGCGCTGTCCGGGCCGGTCGTGCCCAACATCATGGGCGACGAGTTCGACACGGCCAAGTCGCCGGTCAGCGGAGCGACGACGCCGCGCGGGCAGGTGGCGCCGCAGGGCAATCAGCAGGGCCCGGCCGCGGTCCCGGCCCCAGACCCGCCGACCTCGGTCACGCCGGCGGCCGCCCCTGCCGACGCGCCGGCCACCGGTCAGCCTGGTGC
>JACDAO010000537.1 GCA_013695405.1 Acidobacteriota bacterium
GCCCGAGGCGCTGCGCGGACGCGTCGAGGTCCTGGTGGCCGCCACGCACAACCACCACGGCCCCGACACGGCCTTCGCGGTCAACCCGGAGTGGTACCGGTTCTTCCTGGAGCAGGCCCGGGACGCCGTGCGCGAGGCGGTCGATCGGCTCGAACCGGCGACCCTGCACGTGGCCGAGGGGACGCATTACTTCGGCGCCAGTGATCTCAACGGCATCCGCGTCTACGATCCGACGCTCGGCGTGCTGCAGGCGCGCGCTCCCGATGGCCGGGTGATCGCGACGCTGGTGCAGTGGGCCAACCACCCCGAGAGCACGCTGAACTGGTCGCCACCGCTCGCCCGGATTGCCGATGCCTGCCGGGTGCTGCAGTGGCAGGGCGAGGCCTGCTCGGCCGAGGGTCGTTACTTGACCGCCGACTATCCGGGGGCGCTGGCGCGCTGGCTCGGTCGGCGGATTGGCGGCGAGGTGCTCTACGTCAACGGGGCGATCGGCGCGATGGCCTCGCCGCTGGGTGTGCCGGTCTGGGAGGTCTCGGACCGGACGCCACTCGGCAATGGCTACGTCGTGCCGGAGCGGGCGACGCGCACCGGGCTGGGTCCGGCAACCACCGGCTCGCTCGCCGACGATCGATCGTTCCGGAAGCCGATCCTGATCGGCGAACAACTCGGGGTCGCGGTCGAGGGGTTGCTGTCGTCGCTCGAGCCGCTGGCAGCGAGCCGACTCGAGGTTGCGCATCAGCCGTTCTTCACCAGGATGTCCAACATCGGCTTCCGCAAGCTCGCGGTGATCTCGCCCGAGACCGGTCGCAGCGGCCTGGGCCTGATGCCGGGACAGCTCTACACCTGCGCCGCGACCGGCGACAAGACCGAGGCGACATGCAGCGACGATCTCCGCCTCGTCGACCAGGACCCGGTGGTCGGCGCGATCCGCCACGGCGATCACACGAGGACCGCGGTCTCCCTGCTGCGTATCGGCGAGCTCTCACTCGTGCTGTTGCCCGGCGAGGTGCCCGGCGAGCTGGTGATCGGGCTGCCGCGCGACGTCCGTCGCCAGCCGGCGCGCTGGGCCGACGAGCAGCCGACGCACCATGCGCCGGTGCAGACGCTGGAGATCCCCGGCTATGTCAAGCGGCTGGTGCCGGGCCGGTGGCGATGGGCGATTGGACTCGGCAACGACGAGATCGGCTACATCCTGCCGATTGGCGACTTCCGCGTCCGCTGCGTCGCCGACTTGCAGGGTGCCGCGGGCGCGTGCGCCGCGATGCATGCGTCCGGCGCGATCGACTTCCCGGATGCCGTCTCAGGCACCCGGTGCAAGGGGCTGACCGAGGACCCGACGCAGGTCGCGGCCCTGCCAGCGACTGCGCGCCAAGCTGTGCTGGCGTCGTGCCGATACGGGCAAGCGCTGGGCCAGGCGGTCGGGCACTACGAAGAAACCAACTCGGTGGGCTGGGACGCCGCGGCCGACCTGATCACGGCGCTGTCCCGGCTGACCGGCAGTCGCGACCTGACGATGATCAACGAGCAGTTCCCGGGTTATCACCACCGCCACCCTCCGCCAGCACCCTGACATCATCGGCGTCGTGCCGCCCGCCTCGCCGCGGCCGGTGTCGCGGGTGGAGCGGCCGGACTTGTCCGGCCGTCTCCCTTGCCGCGCGCGTTCCAGGGGCGTCTCTTACGCGGTGACCGAGCGCGTGTGGAAGCCCGCGGCCTCGAGGTCGTGCAGGATCGTGTCCATCAACGCCGGCACGTCGGCCGGCAGCGCGTCGTGGTGCTGCTTGATCAGCCGGCTCATGGTGAAGGCGCGGAACCGGATCGCTTCCATGTGAAAGGCCAGCACGGCGCGCTCGAGGTGCTCGCCGAGTTCGGTCAGTTGCGCGGCAACGGGGTCGGCCGGCGCGGCGCGCAATCGCGCCACCAGCGCGGCCACGTCGGCGGCAGCCTGCTCCCGGGAACCGGACGTCGTGCTCACGTCCGCGATGATAGTCGCTCGACGTCTGGTACGCCAATTAGCCCGTCACACTTCTCATTATAAAGTACACATCTCAACAAATTGCCTGAAGTGACTTGCTGAACAAGTGCGTTTCCGCCATACTTCCTCCGTTCGCATGCCCTGCGCGAGTTATTCGGGCGTGCCGGCTCTCCTCTCATCGCGAGGCACACGACATTATGGGTTCAGCTGCATCGCGCGAAGCGATTCGTGCTATCCGGGACTGGGCTGTGACCACCGGACAGGCCGTTCGGTCGGCCCCACGCACGACGGAGAATTTCGGCCGCCTGGTGTTCAACGACGAAGTGCAGCGTGTCAAGCTGCCGCGGCCGGTCTACAAGGCGCTGCGCCGTACCATCATCCGCGGCGAACCGCTGGACGGCTCGGTCGCCGACGCGGTCGCCGTCGCGGTCAAGGACTGGGCCATCGAGCACGGCGCCAGCCACTACACCCACTGGTTCCAGCCGCTCACCGGCATCACCGCCGAGAAGCACGATGCCTTTCTGTCGCCTACCCCCGAGGGCAAGGCGGTCACCGAGTTCAGCGGCAAGGAATTGATCAAGGGCGAGCCCGACGCCTCGTCGTTCCCGTCCGGCGGCATGCGCAGCACCTTCGAAGCGCGTGGCTACACCGCGTGGGACCCGACCAGCCCCCCCTGGCTCTACCAGTCGGCCTCCGGGACGACCCTGGTGATCCCGAGTGCGTTCATCAGCTGGACCGGCGAGTCGCTCGACAAGAAAACGCCGCTGCTGCGCTCGATCGAGGCGCTGTCCAGGCAGGCCGTCCGCATCCTCAAGGTGTTCGGCTCGCCCGCCGAACGCGTCATGACCACGTGCGGACC
>JACDAO010000549.1 GCA_013695405.1 Acidobacteriota bacterium
GTGCATGGCGGGACAGTGTATGGGAATCGGCCGACCCTTTCCTGACGGCGCGGCGTCCGGACGTGCCGCCGAAGCTCGCCGGTCCGGAGCCGGGCGTCCAGCGTTCCGTGATGCTGTTGGGTGTTCGGGGCGCACGCCGCCGGCGAGCACTGCGCCTGCGCGTTCACCGGGTACATGGAAGGAGCGCTGCACTCGGGCGTCGCGGTCGCAGCCCGGATCGCGACGACGCTGGGAATCGCGCGCGTGGCGTGAGCTACGCCAGGTCGGCGGCGAGCAATGCCTCGATCTCGGGCAACGCCGGCACGCCGCCGATTGCACCCGGGCGCGTGCAGCTCAGGCCGGCGGCGGCATTGGCAAACCTCAGTACGCGGTCGGTCGGCCAGCCCTGCAAGGTGCCGTAGATGAAGCCGGCCCGGAACACGTCGCCGGCGCCGGTGGTGTCCACCGCGTGCACCGTGAATCCAGGCGAGTGGTGGATGGTGTCGCCGTCCAGCGCGATCGCGCCGTCGACGCCAATCGTCACGCACAGCAGCCCGCTGTGAACGGCGCGCAGCTGGCGCAGCGCGGTCTCGAGATCAGTGGCGCCGGTCAGGCCGGTCGGCACGTGCTCGGCGAAGATCGGCACGGTCACCGCACTCACGAGGTCGGCGGTGCGCGGGGTCAGCCGGTCGATGTCGCTGGTCACCACCAAGCCCGCCTGCCGGGCGATCTGCGCTGCCGTGATCGCTGCCTCCTGGTCGACATCGTCGACGTGCAGCAACCGCGCGGTCACGATCGCGCGCTCGGGAATCTCGTGGGCGCGCAAGTGGAGGCGCTCGTCGCGATCCCAGAGCACGATCCGCTCGCCGCTGGTGTCATCGACCATGATCACGGCGTACTGATTCTGGGCGTCATGGATCACCGCGTCGGCGAGATCGACGCTGTGGTGCGCGAGTTCGGCGCGAATCCGCCGGCCGTTGTCGTCGGTGCCGGTGGCGCCGATGTACTTGGCGCGCAGGCCGAGCCGCGAACAGGCGACCAGCGCCGTGGTCATCTGGCCGCCGCAGCTGATCGACTGGCGGCTGATCCGCATCTTCGAGAACGTGCCGGCGATGGCAGGCGCGGCCGGCAGCCGGTAGACGAAGTCGACGGCGTTGGCTCCGAGGCCAACCACATCCCAGCGAACGTCCGGGGCGGGCGGGTGCACGGGGCGGAAGTATAGGCGATCCGCTCTGACGCACCCGTTCAACGAATCTCGATGACCCGCTCGATCCGGTAGCGACCCGGCAGGCTGCCCGCGCGCAGCAGCCACAACCGCGCCGGCGCGCCGAGCGTCACCGTCGGACCCGCTGACGCAGCACGACCCGCGGCACCCGTCGCGGCCCCACCCCCGTCCGGAACGACGACCTCCTGGCCGACCGTGGCTGGCGAGTACACCGCACTGACGAACAGGCCGGCGCCGTCGATGGTCTCGAGTGCCCCGTAGACCCGGAGGTCGCCAATCTCCTGGATGCTCGCCTGCCACTGCAGCCTCCGTCCACCGGGGGTCTGGCGCACGCCCCTGGTGCCGGCGATCCCGACGTCGGCACGGAACGGCGGCACCCTGGTGCCGGCGAGTACGGTCGCGCCGCGGACGATTGTGTGCAACAACAGGTTGTCGTTCTCGGGCAGCCGCTCGTACACAGCGGGGTCGGCACGATCGACCGCTCCGGTCGCGATCGCGTCGAGCGCGGTAATCAACGCCACGAAGTTGAGTTTCACGAGCATCCGATCGGGATCGGGGCCGGGCCACGCACCGGTCTCGATCAACACCACGCCGGTCCCCCACCGGGTGATGTTGTCGCCGAACGCCCGCTCCTCGAAGGCATCGTCGTAGCGGCCGATCTGTCCCGCGACAAACGGCTCCAGGGCGCCGACGATGACGCTGCTGACCCGCTTGGTGAGGTGGCGACGCGCGTCCTCCGAGCGGGCCTCGTCGTAGGCCACCGCCAGCAACGACACCACCGCCGGCCGAGGCGGCGTGCCGACCGACGTCCGCCAGTTCTGGTTGTGCAGATTGAAGCCGACCACCGGGGCGAAGCGGTCGCGCAGCGCCTTGAGCACCTGGCCCTCGGGTGTCTGCAGGTGCAGCGCGTCGCGGTTGATGTCGATGCCCTGGGCGTTGCGGCGCTGGAACCGTTCGGCGCCGTCGGGGTTGAGCATCGGGACGACGTGCAGCGTCAGCGAGTCGAGCAGCCGCGCCGCGACCGGCTCGTGCTGATGCGTCAGCAGCCACTGACAGATGTCCAGGAGCGCCGAGGTCGCGGTCGGCTCGTCGCCGTGCATCTGCGACCACAACAGCACCGGGGTCGGCCCACGGCCGATCGTCAGGTGATGAATGGCGCGTCCTTCGACCGATCGCCCGGCGATCTCGCTGCGAACCAGACCGGTGCTGTCCTGGACCAGCCGCGCCACCTCGCTCTCCACGATCTGGTGCGTGACCAGCGGTGGCGGTGGCAGCGGCCGGCGCTCGCGCTCCCACACCTCGGCCAGCGCCTGTGGGGTGGGCGGGGGCTGTTCCTGCGACGAGGACGCGCAGGCCGCGCCCGCGAGCAGCAGGGTCCAGATCGACAACAGGCTGGCGGCGGTGACGCCAGCCGTCACGACGCGGCGCATCGGCGGGTCACGCAGGGTGCGCCTCAGTAGGCGCTCCAAAGGTCCGGCTTGCGATCCAGCAGGCGCCGCCGGCCGCTCCGGTTCTTGGTGAGTTCGAAGGCGTCGAACAGCTGTCCGGTGACCGTCCGCGCCTCGAATCGCAGCGCCTGTGGGGAAATCGTGATCACCTGGTACAGCTGCACGTGCGAACCGGTACGTGTCGCCCACGTCTCGGCGCCGCCCACCTCGTAAGTCTTCGGGCCGCTGACCGACACCACGTACACCGTTGCGCCATCATCGCGGCGCGTCTGGCCGTCGGGCGACGGCTCGCCGCGGCCGTAGGTGTGGTCGTGGCCATGCAGCACCAGGTCGACGCCGTACTTGTCGAACAGCGGCTTCCACGCCTGCCGCAGGGCGGCGTTGTCGCGGCCGACCGCCACCGAGAACACGGGTTGGTGGAAGGCGACGATCGTCCAGCGGTTCTTGTTGTCCTTGAGGCGACCCTCGAGCCAGGTAGCCTGGTCGTCGAATCGCGACGGTTCCTCGGAGTTCAGGACGATCATCCGGACGCCCTGGAAGTCGAACGAGTAGACCGTTTCAGAGAGTCCCTGGGGGCCGTCTTCGGGCAGTGCGAACTGTGGGCGCCAGAACTCGGACAGCTGCCGCGGGGCGTCGCGTTCGATCCGCCCGTACTCGTGATTGCCAACCGCGGGCACCTGCGGAACCATCGCGTTCAGCCAACTGCCTGCGCCGAACCACTCGCCCCATTGCTCGTCGCTCTCGCCGGTGTTGACCAGGTCGCCGGCGTGAACCACGAAGCGGGCGCGCGGCGCGTCCATGAAGGCCGACCGGATCGCGCGCGACCACAGAGAGCGGATGTCGTTCTGGGCGTCGCCGAGATAGATGAACGAGAACGGCGCCGGCTCGAGCGCGGCGGTGCGGAAATGGAACCACTCGCTCCAGATCGCCCCGTCTCCCACCCGGTAGGCGTACAGGGTGTCGGGACGCAGCGCGGTGAAGCGGGCCTCGTGATAGTAGGCAGTCGTTGTACCCGAGGTGACCGGCGTGGTCCGCGCCGGAGCACGCCGCGCCAGCGCGCCGAAGCCCGGGTTGGCACTGGCCTCGGCCAGTTCGGCAAAGGCCTCGTCGACGCTGACCTCGGTACGCCAGGTGACTGCCTGGGAGCGGGCCGGATCGTCGCGCCAGGTGAGGACGACTCGGCTCGGACGCTTGCCGGGCTCGACGGCAGCGACGGTCGCAACCGCGGGGGTCTGCGCCGGCACGACGACGGAGGGCGCCACCAGCGCCGCGCCACCGAGCAGCAGGCCAGCGAGAGGGCGCAGCAGGGTCAGCACGAAATTGAAACTTGTGTGAAATGTACTCCGGACCCGCGACGGGGGTGGAGACTCGGAGGATGCTAGCACGGAGAGGCAACCGAATCCTGCCCACGGCCACCCACTGAGAGGGAGATCATGCGACTGCCCATTCTGACGCTCGGCGCGCTGGCGTTGAC
>JACDAO010000567.1 GCA_013695405.1 Acidobacteriota bacterium
CGCCGTGACGCTCGGACCTGGAGCGTGTTTGGCCGATTGAGCGATGGAGCCACACTGTCGCGGGCGAGCGCAGAACTCGGCGCGGTCGCCGGGAACCTCTCGCGGCAGTATCCCGAAACCAACAATGGAGTCCGGACGACGGTTGTGCCGATCAATGAGCGCTACACCGGCAGAATCACGGATCCGGTCTGGTTGGCGTTCATGACGGCCGGAATCATGGTCCTCCTGATCGCCTGCGCCAATGTCGCCAACCTGTTGCTCATGCGCGCCACCCACCGGTCCCGCGAGATCGCCATCCGGGTATCGCTTGGGGCGACGCGTCGACGCGTGGTACGTCAGTTGCTGGTCGAAAGTTCAATTCTCGCGACACTTGGCGGCGTCTTTGGCCTTGCCTTCTCGCTCCTCGGCGCACGTCTCTTGTCGGTCACACTCACGGAGAGCGCGCCGTACTGGGTGCACTTCACGATGGACGCCCGAGGCTTCGTCGCACTGGCCGGGGTGTGTCTGGGCAGCGTCTTTGTCTTCGGCCTGGTGCCAGCGCTTCATGTGTCGAAGACAGACATCAACCACGTGTTGCAGGAGGGCGGCCGGAGCGGTGACGGCGGACCGCGCGCACGGCGCTGGACCGCGACGTTCCTGACCGCAGAATTTGCGCTGACAGTGGTCCTGCTCGCCGCGATGGCGCTCGGGTTCCGGAATTTCCAGGCGGCGCAAGAGGCCGACGTCGTTATCGACCCGTCGCATCTCCTCACGATGTGGGTATCGCTTCCCGCCGAACGGTACCCGACGCCTGAGCAACGGGGAGCCTTCTTCGAGCGGCTGAGCGAGCGACTTCGCCAAATCGGCGCGATCTCCTCCACGGCCATCGCCAGTGCACTGCCTTTCGGCGGCGCCACGGTCAGGGGCCTCGCGATCGACGGCCGTTCAACCGCAGACGAGGTGCCGCCAACTGTATCGACGGTGACCGTCAGCCGTCAGTACTTCGAGACTATCGGCCTGTCAGTGCTCCGAGGGCGGGATCTCAACGAGCGCGATGGTGCGGCTGGCCATCAAACTGCGATCGTCAATGAACGCTTCGTGGCGATGTACTTTCCAGACGAAGATCCAATCGGGCGCCGCATCCGCCTGATTAATCCTAACGAACCCTCGTCGGCGGCCTGGCTCACGATCGTTGGCGTCTGCCCATCGGTTCGACAGCGCCCGCAAGGGATCGACCCTGATCCGGTCGTTTACCTGCCATTACGCGGCGCGCCGCCCACGAACGCCGCGGTCATTCTGCGCAACTCGTCCGATCCCAGCTCGCTCGCCGCGCTGGTGCGCCAGGAAATTCGCGCCCTGGACCCGGAGCTGCCGCTGTACCGCGTCAGGACCATGGACCGGGTCGTCAGCGAGTCGAGGTTGAATGGCTGGGTGTCGCAAGCGCTGGTGACAGTCATCGCGTGCATCGCGTTGGGCCTGTCAGTCATCGGCCTGTATGCGGTGACCGCGCATGCCGTGGCTCAACGGACTCGCGAAATTGGCATCAGAATGGCGCTCGGCGCGCGGCCCCGGCAGGTGATGCGACTGGTCCTGCAGCGTGCCGTGAGACAACTTGGGCTCGGTCTGCTCGCGGGGATCGCCTGCACCGCCGCGTGGGAACGTCTGCTTGAAGACCCCACTCAACGCTACCGGATGACGGATCCGGTGGTGCTGATGATGATTGCCGTATTGGTCATCGTCGTGGCGTTTGCGGCCTGTTTGTGGCCAGCGCGACGCGCGTCGTGGCTCGAGCCGGTGGTGGCGCTGCGATACGAATAGGCGAAACAGCGGGACGAGGTGCACCCGTGCCACAGCGTGCGTCGGTCATCGTTCTTCTCGCGTGTTTCGGCGGGTGCGAGAGGCAACCACAGAGCGTCACGGACCCGATTCCCGACATCCCTGTGAATCAGCAGCGCACCATCGCGAGGAGCGAATTCGGCTGGCAGTGGCCCCTCTCCGTCGGGGTGGGAACTCTCGGATGCGTCTCCGGCGCGGTCGTGTTGCGGACTGACAACGTTACGTACGCCCTGAACGACGCGGCGTCAGCAAAGGGCTTCGCGTCAGTCCAGCCCGCCCAGGTCACCGTGGATTCCGGTCCGCGCAACCCACTCGGGCGAGTGAAGCAGGAAATGCGGATGCAGATTTTTGCGAAGTCGGCCGCCTGCAACGGGACCGCGAGCGACATATCAGCACCCGCCTGCAGGCAGGGTCTTCGCGACACCCACGGACTCTCCGATGACGAATTGAAGCAGATCGAAGCTGAGGGAAGGGAACGACGCTGGCGCCCTCTCCCTCCGGAGTACAGGAGTCTCAAACCGTTAGTCGAGGCCGGGCTGAAGCTGTGCTCCGGGTAGGGTAACGCAGAGAGTCGCCCATGCTCGAAGCACGTCACCTCGTGAAACGATTCTTTGGCGTGACGGTCGTGGACGACGTCAACTTCGTCGTCCGACCGGGCGAAATCGTGGGATGTCTGGGCCCGAACGGATCCGGCAAAACGACCACGGCCAGGATGCTCACCGGCTTGCTCGATCCGACTCGCGGCAGCGTCTTCTTCGACGGCAGCGATATCAACGCCGATCCGATCGGATTTCGACGACGCCTGGGATACGTTCCTGAAGAGCCCTACCTCTACCCCTTCCTCTCGGGCCGCGAGTACCTCGAGCTGGTCGGGCGATTGCGGGAGATGCCCGCCCCCCTCATGGCGAAGAAGATTGCCGCGCTGCTGGAACTGTTCGGCCTGACGGGCGCGGTGGAACAGGGGATTGGTTCGTATTCGAAGGGTATGAAACAGAAGGTCCTCATCATCGCCGCGATCATGCACGATCCGGACGTGCTCATTTTCGACGAGCCGGATTCGGGCCTCGACGTGACGGCAACGCTCGTCCTGCGGCACCTCGTGAGAGCACTGGCCGCGCGAGGCAAGGTGGTCCTGTACAGCTCGCACGTCCTTGAAGTCGTCGAAAAGCTGTGCACGAGGGTTGTCGTCATCCATCGCGGTCGCGTCGTTGCAGACGACTCGGTGGCCCGGCTCCGGAGTCTCATGGCCAGCAGTTCACTGGAAGAGGTCTTCGCGCAACTCGTATTGCGCGTCGATCCCGAGCGAACCGCGGGTGACATCGCGGATGTGGTAGCGGCGCGTGCGTGAACGTCTGCTGACTCACCACTTCCTGCAGCGGTTTCTGGAGAACGATCTGGTCTCCCCGGATGCCGACCGCCACGAGACTCTGGCGGTCGTATGCGCCGCTCTCATCAGCGTGAGTCTGTTCGTCACGGTCCTGCTGTCACTCAAGTACCTGTTCCAGCCGTTCCAGTCGCCGGGACGAACCGCGGTCCTGGCTTTGGACGACCGCTTTCTGTACATCGCGTCCTCGATGATCGTCATGGCGCTGGTGGCGGTCGCTACGTGGGATGGGTTGGCGCTCGACGCGCGCGATACGTCCAATCTCGGACCGCTGCCCGTACCGTGGGGCGTGATCGTCCGAGCGAAGCTTGCGGCCGTCGTGCTGTTCTCCGCAGGATTCGCCGTCGCGCTGAACCTCGCTCCGAGCATTCTCCATCCGTCGCTCATGGTCGCAAAACTTCCGGTCGGGATGCTCGACGCAGCAACTCTGATCAGCGTCCAAGCCGTGGTCACTATGGCTGCCGGCGCGTTCGGCTTTTTTTCGGTGCTCGGCTTCCGCGAGCTATTCCACGCGGCTCTCGGACGCGTGGGGTTCAGGCGAACCTCGGCCGTTGTACAGGGCTCTCTCGTCGTGTGTTTCTCGACGATGTTCCTGTTGCTGCCCGGCCTGTCGTCGGATGTCATGCGCTGGTGGCTGGGGCCCCAGGCGCTGACGCCGTTCGCCATCCCGCCACTCTGGTTCCTGGGGCTGCACGAGAGACTGGCTGGCGGCGCGATCGACCGGTTGCCTCGCGGCGAGCTCCCCGCAGGGATTCTCGAGTTCGAAAACGAGGCTACCGTCCTGTACCGAAGTCAGGAACCCCTGTTCCGCGATCTTGGGACTGTGGCGATTGCGGCGCTCGGGGTCGCCATGCTGGTGGTTGTCACGGCGTACGCCTGGAACAGCCGACGGCTTCCTGCTCCCGATGTCGGTCCCCGCGCCGGCCGGCATCGACTACGATCCATGTCGGCCTGGGTAGTCCAGCGTCTCGTTGTCCGACGCCCGGTCGCGCAGGCTGGCTTTTTCTTTACTCTGCAATCCCTGTCACGAAGCGTGCCCCATCGAATGGCGATCATGACATCGATTGCGGTCGGCCTCGCCGGGGCGACCGTGAGTCTGCGCGGGATGGACGTTCGCCCGGCGACCGACATGTCGTCGATGCCGGTCGCCTTGCTGGCCGTGCAGACGCTGTTAGTCACCGCTCTGCTGGCGGGATTCCGTCAGGCTGTGCGCGTTCCGGCGGATTTGCGCGCGACCTGGACTTTTCACCTGTCTTGGTCAGGAGACGAGCGCGCATACCTCGTCGGGGTCAAGCGTGCAGCATTTGTAGCGTTGGTTCTTCCGACGTTGCTGGCGCTGGTTCCCTTACACGTTTTGGTGCTTGGACCAGGCGTGGTAATTGCTCATTTCGTCTGCGGTCTGCTGATGGCACTCGTGCTCGTGGATGTCCTGCTGCTTGGCTACCGCAAGGTGCCATTCGCCTCAGGCTGCGTGCAGACTGGCAATTTGAAGTCCCTCGGACCGATCTATGTGTTGGTCTTCCTGCTCGGCACGTACGGGTTCGCATCGACGGAGCGGCTCGCGCTGAGCAGCACGCGCGGCACGGTAATCTTCCTCGCCGCCGTTTCGACGCTGCTGATCATCGTACGAGCAGTCGATCGCTGGCAACGTCGAACTCCTGTCGCGATCCAATGGGATGAGCCTGCGGTGTCATCTGCCCAGCGTCTCGACCTCGACGGGTAGCGCACGCAGTGGGTGCTCCCGTGATTCCAATTACACTTGATTCGCCTTCTATAATAACATAAAATGGACGCATGAAGACCACGATTGATATTCCTGAGGGCGAGCTCAAGGACGCGATGCGCTTCACCAAGGCGAAGACCAAACGTGAGGCCGTGGTCAGCATCCTCGAAGAGTTCAACCGCCGCCGGAGGATGGCTGAGCTCGTCAAGTACTCGGGGACCTTCAGCGACAGCTTCCCGATAAACGACGAGATCGAGGCGGTCGATGCGGAGCGTCACCGCGGAAGCCATGACCGTTCTCGTCGATAGCTCGCTCTGGGTACATCAGCTCGGCAGGAGCGGCGATCCGGCGAAGCGCAGCCGGGTCAATGCACTGCTGCAGAGCGGGCTGGCGGCGTGGTGTCCCCCGATTCGACTCGAGTTGTGGCGGGGTGTCACGAATGACGCGGAACGGAAGGCACTACGGCAGTACGAGGCGTTGATTCCCGACTACGAGATTTCGTCGTCGGTATGGGCGCGCGCCGTGCGACTCGCCGATCGCGGCCGGGCCGCGGGTGTGACCACGCCGCTGGCCGACCTCCTCATATTTGCGTGCGCCAGAGTGCACCGGCTCGATCTTGCACACGACGACGACCACTTCCTGCAGCTCGACGCACTGGACGTATAATGCCACGCCTCGTTCTGCTGCACACTTGGCGGTCCCAGTCAGACCCCTGTCCGAGGATCCCAGGCAGTCCCTGCGGCATCCACTGGACCGGATGACATCACTGGCCGTCTTGAAGGAACGTCCGGCGGGGACCGATCCCATGGAACTGCAGGATCACCTCTCCGTCGTTCCATGTGAAGTGCTTCGTGTTCGCCGGAATCACCAGGAATGCGCCCGGCCCGTAAGGGCGTGTATTGGCCTTGTCGGCACGATCGCCGATACCCAGGTGGAGCGTGCCGGACAGGACCGTCCCGAATTCGTCGGCCGGGTGCCAGTGCGGCTGCGTCAACAGCTGCGGCGAGAATTTCGAGCGCACCGCGTAGACGCCCGGCTTGTCCGGTTCGCCGTGCAGGACGGTGGCCTTGATGCCGCGAAACGTGGGTGAATCGGTCCACACCAGTTCTGAGGCGTCCCGAA
>JACDAO010000576.1 GCA_013695405.1 Acidobacteriota bacterium
ATAGCAGGGCGGCCGCCGCCGCCCTGCACGGCCGGCTCTAACAGCCCGTGGCTGAAGTCGCGTGTCGCACCGGGAGCGCGGATGCGCCCGGATCGCAAGGCGCTGATAAGCCGGTCGCACGGATGGATCAGGATTTCGGAGTCTGCGCGTCCACGTTCCAGAGGTAGAGCGTCCGGCTGGTGCCGTTGCTGTCGGTGAAGGTCTCGACCTTGGCCGGTGCCCAGTCGCCCATCCCGAACTGGTGCGATACCACCCGGGCCCCTGGCTTGAGCTGGCCGACCAGCATCGGCCGCAGCTTGACGTTCGAGGACGACAGTAGATACAGCGTCACCACCGTCGCGTCGGTCAGCTTGGCCTGCATCGCGTCTTCCTGCCGGAACTCGACCAGCGACTCGACGCCGGCCTGCTTGGCATTGGCTCGCGCCTCGGCAATCCGTTCCGGGTCGATGTCGATGCCGACCCCGCGGGCGCCGAACTGCTTGGCTGCCGCAATCACCAGCCGCCCGTCCCCCGACCCGAGATCGTAGACCACGTCGGTCTTGCCGACGCCAGCCAGCCCGAGCATCTTGTCGACGACGTCGTGCGGCGTCGGGACGTAGGGCGCCAGACTGTCGCCGCGTCGCGCCTGCACCGCCGTCGCCACCCCGCTCCGAGCCTCTCCCGTCGTCACCGCCGCCATCGCCACAGCGGCGACTGCCGCGACCAGATTCCGCCACATCGCTGTCCGCATTGATCCTCCCGGGTCCCCTGGGTCGCCCCGGCCCCTTGTTGATTACGACGAGCACCCGACTGCGCTGGTTGGCGGAGACTGCTGCCAGCCTGCCTGGCATTGTCGGCGAAAATGGCCAACATTCGCTCGGCCGTACGGCCAAGCGTTGCCGACGTGCGGTATACTGAAACGGTTTCTAGGCTCACGTCTCGCTGCAACCGCTTCTGCAACAAACCGGAGAGAGGGGTGCCCGTGACATTCCAGGTCGGTGACAAGGTCATCTACCCGAATCATGGCCTCGGCGTCGTCGAACGCATCGAGGCCAAGACGATTCTGGGGACCATGTGCGATTTCTACCAACTGCGCATGGTCGCAAACGAGACGACGGTGCTGGTGCCCGTCAACAATGTCGACAGCGTCGGCTTGCGCCGGGCGGTCTGCGACGACGAAATCGCGCGGCTGTATGCGCTGCTGTCGGACGGCAACATCGACAGCCACCAGAATTGGAAAGGGCGCTTCAAGGACAACTCCGACCGGATGCGGACCGGCTCCATCTACGACGTCGTCGAGGTGCTGAAGAGCCTGATGTACCTGAGCAAGACCAAGAACCTGTCGTTTCGGGAGAAGCGCATGCTCGACCGCGCTCGCTTCCTGGTCATCTCGGAGATTTCCGAGGTCACCCACAAGCCGATGACCGGCGTCGAGTCATTGGTCGACGAGGCCCTGGCCCGCTGTTTCCATACCAAGGATCAGGCCGTGCCGGTCCGACGACCCGCGGTCGCCCTGGCGGCCAGCGTCGCGCTCCCCAAGGTGACCACCGCTACTCCGGCGACCGCACGACGCGCCCTGCGCGGTAACTAGTTCCCGACGAGACAGGCCGAAGAAACCGCGAGAGCCCGGACGACCGCAAGGTCTCCGGGCTCTTTCGCGTCCCAGCCGTTCGAGTCCCCCGGGACGCCTGCCCGAGCCCACCTGCCGTGTCCACCGCCCTCGCCGCCATTCGCACCCTCACCGCCTACCTCTTCGTCGTCGCCTTCGTGGTGGTGATCGGCACGCCCGCCCTCCTGGTCGGCATGGTCACCGGCCGCCAGCGGCACCTGTTCGTGCTGGGTATCGGCTGCGTCCGTGCCGCGATGGCCATCCTCGGCATCCGCGCCGACGTCGCGGGCGCCGAGCACCTGCAGCGCCACCGCGCCGCGCTCTACACCGTCAACCACGCCAGCAACGTCGAGCCGCCGATCCTGTTCGCCGTGCTGCGCGAGTTGACCCCGGGCCTCAAGGTCGTCTACAAGGCGGTGTTGCACAAACTGCCCATCCTCGGACGAGGATTCGACGCCGCCGGTTTCGTGCCGATCGAACGCGAGAACCGCGAACACGCCGCCCAGGCCATCGATCTGGCGGTGCGACGGGTGCAGGACGGCCACTCGCTGCTGATGTTCCCCGAGGGCACGCGCAGCCGCACCGGCGAGCTGCTACCGTTCAAGAAGGGCGCCTTCATCCTGGCGATCAAGGCGCAGGCCCCGGTGGTGCCGACGGCGATCTACGGCGCCGACCGCGCGATGCGCCGCGGCAGCCCGCTGATCTGGCCGACCACCGTGCGGGTGCATTTCGGAGCGCCGATCGAGACCACCGGCCTGTCCATCGCCGACCGGGATACGCTGACGGCACAGGTGCGCGCGCAGGTCGCGGCGCTCCTCGCCGTGGCCGCCGAACGCGATCGGCACTCGACGAAGCGGGCCGGCGCGCCGTCTAATGGTTAGCACGGGCTGTTAGAGCACGAACCGGGAGGGGCACGTGGACATCCTCGTAACGCTGGGGCGCACGCTGGGCTTCTCGATGGCCGCGGGCGTCAACCTGTACGCCACCGTGGCGATTCTCGGGCTGGCTTCACGCTACGGGTGGGTCGCCCTGCCCGAGCAGTTCCGGGTGTTCGACCACGATCTGGTCATCTACGCGGCGGCGGCGTTGTTCGTAGTCGAATTCGTCGCCGACAAGATCCCGTGGTTCGATTCGATCTGGGACGGCGTCCACACGGCAATTCGGCCACTGGGCGGCGCGCTGATTGCGGTGACCACGCTGGGCGATGCCAGCCCGGCGGTGCAGGGCATGGTCGCGTTGCTCGGCGGCAGCATGGCGGCCTCGAGCCACCTGGCCAAGGCAGGAACGCGGGTGACCGTCAACGCCAGCCCCGAGCCGTTCTCCAATTGGGCGCTGAGCCTGGGCGAGGACGTCTTCGTCTTTGCGTTGGCGGCGCTGGCCCTCCAGTTCCCGCTGGCGGCGCTGGTTGTGGTGTCGGTGGCGTTCGTCGCCTTCGTGGGGATCATCGTGATGCTGGCCCGCTCGCTCAGGCGCCGGTTCCGTCGTCCGCCAGCGGTGCTGCCGAGTGGACAGCCGGCCTGACCAACCGGCCACCGCGCGCAGGCCGCCGGACAAGTCCGGCGGCTACGCCCTCTCCTGCGGCTACGACCCTCCTGCGACCCTCCTGCGCGCAGGCCGCCGGACACGTCCGGCGGCTACGACCCGCGTCGCCCGTCGCCCTGAGCTTTGAGCCCCCTTCATCCCCCGAGCGTGAAGGTCAGCGTGTAGGGCGCCAGCGGTTGCTTGTCGGTGGCGACGATCCCTTCGCCGAGTTCGACCTCCACGGTCCGGAAGCGCTCGAACGCGCCGCTGAATTTCAGCTCGAGGACGCGGCGGCCTGCGTCGTAGGTCGCGGCGAAAACCGGGTCGGTCGAAGTCGGCAGGCCCCGTTCGATGGCTTCCTGTGGTCGGTAACGCACCATGACGTTGCCCTTGAAGCTGTCGCCGACCATGTCGCGCGAGAACTGCACGCGGACCCGGGCCGTAGTGGCGACGTCGACTTCGCCAGCCGTGGGCGTCGAGAAGATGACGTGCGGCGGCGGCGCTGGCGGGGCCGCGACCTGGGTCTCGGTCGGCGTCGTCTCGATCGCCGCAGTCGTGGCGCGGACCGCAATGGCCTCGATCCACACCTGACCCTTGCTCGATCGCACGTCGCCCTGCACTTCGACCCAGCGGCCGGTGTCGACCCGGGCATCGACGTCGAGGTCGATCCCGTTGCCGCGCGGCCGACGCCCGGTCACCCAGACGCTGGCGTCGGCCAGCTGGATCACGAAGTCGTAGCGGCTGCGACCCGGTGCCGCCGGCTGGTCGCCGAACAGGTTGCGTCCGCGAAAGCGGCCGGCGACGGTCACGGTCTGCCCGTCGAAGCGGGCCGGGTCGAGTGCAATGCCTCGCACCGACGGCGCGGCAAACGGCTCTGCGGGGCTGACCTCCTGCGCCGCCAGGATCAGCAGGTCGCCCGGGCCGGGCCAATCGCGCTGCAGCACCTTCTGGCTGAGCGCCACCAGCCCGTAGGTGTTGACGCGCTGGTCGTCCGGGGTCAGCCGCCCGACGTCGATGAAGCTGGCGACCACCTCGACCGCGCCATCGGCGCGTCCGAGTGACGCGTCGCCAACCAGCAGCAGTCGCGTGTCGCCGCTGATCAGCGCGGTGCCGACCTGATCGGTCACCAGCTTGCCGCGCACCCGCACCGGCTGCAGATGGTAGAAGCCCGGATAGACGGCCAGCGCATCGATCGTCGCCGCGCGCCGTGTCGTTGAC
>JACDAO010000585.1 GCA_013695405.1 Acidobacteriota bacterium
CGCACCGGACTGGTCGCCTTCGTCACTGGCGGCGACCCGACCCTGGAGCGGTCGGCGGCAGTGATCCGCGCGGTCGACGAGGGAGGCGCCGACGTGATCGAGATCGGCGTGCCGTTCTCCGATCCGCTGGCCGACGGCCCGGAGATCCAGCGCGCCTCCGAGCGCGCGTTGCGCGCCGGCGCGACGCTGCGTGGGGTGCTCGATCTGGTCGGGGACCTGCGCGCCAACGTGCAGGCGCCGCTGGTGCTGTTCAGCTACGCCAACCCGGTCGTTCGCTTTGGCGTCGAGGCCTTTGCCGCGCGAGCCGCGGCGGTCGGCGTCGACGGTGTGCTGCTGCTCGACCTGCCGCTCGAGGAGGCCGGTCCGACGCGCGACGTGCTGGTCGCCCACGGGCTGGCGCCGATCTTCCTGCTCAGCCCGACCACCACGCCCGAGCGGGTGGCCAGGGCCGACGCACTCGGGCAGGGGTTCCTCTATGCGATCTCGCGGCTCGGCGTCACCGGGGTCCGCGACACGGTGGCCGACGACGCGCGGGCGCTGGTCGGTCGCATTCGCGAGCGCGCGCAGTTGCCGGTCGCCCTGGGCTTCGGTCTGTCGCGCCCCGAGCACATTCGAGACGTCGGTGCCTATGCCGACGCCGCCGTGGTCGGCAGCGCGCTGGTCGCACAGGTCGCCCGTCACGGCGACTCGCCGGACCTCGCCGACGAGGTGCGGCGCTTCGTGCGTTGGCTGCGCGACGGAGCCGAGGCATGAGCGAGCCCGACCTGATGCGCGCGTTGCGTGATCGCATCGACGCGCTCGACGAGCAGATCGTCGGACTGCTCAACGCGCGGGCCGCCTGCGCCCTCGAGATAGGCGAGATCAAGCGCCAGGTCGGCATGGCGATCTATCAGCCCAATCGCGAGAAGGCCGTGCTCGATCACGTGCGCGGGGTCAACCCGGGCCCGCTCGACGGCGACGCGATCGCCAGGCTGTTCGAACGAATCATCGACGAGGCACGACGGCTCGAACGCGTCGTGCAGTTGGCCGAGCAGGCGCCGCGCCCGGCGCCCGATACGAAGGACTAGAGAAAGCGAGCAGGCACATGGTCGTGGTGATGGAGGAGCGGGCAAGCGAGGATCAGATCCAACGGGTGGTGGCGCAACTGGTGCAGATGGGCTTCGACGTCCACCGATCGACCGGATCGCTGCGTACCGTGATCGGCGCGGTCGGCGGTCAGACCAAGGGTGATCCACGCCTGGTCGAGGCACTCGACGGCGTGCACGAGGTGATGCGGATCACCGAGCCCTTCAAGCTGGCCAGCCGCACCTTCAAGCCGGAGGACACGGTGATCACGGTGCGCGACCTGCGCATCGGCGGCGACGAGGTGATCGTCATGGCCGGGCCGTGCTCGGCCGAGAGCGAGGCCCAGGTGATGAGCACCGCCGCGGCGGTCAAGCGCGCTGGCGCCAAGGTGCTGCGCGGCGGCGCGTTCAAGCCGCGCAGTTCGCCGTACAGTTTCCAGGGGCTCGGTGAGCAGGGCCTCCAGATGCTGCGCGTCGCGGCCGACGCGCACCACCTCGCGCTGGTGTCCGAAGTGATGGACGCCAGCCAGATTGCCATGATGGTGCCGTACGTCGACATCCTGCAGGTCGGCGCCCGCAACATGCAGAACTACACGCTGCTGCGCGAACTCGGGCGCCTGCGCACACCGGTGCTGCTCAAGCGCGGCATCTCGGCCACCATCGAGGAGTGGCTGCTCTCGGCCGAGTACATTCTGGCCGGTGGCAACATGGACGTGATGCTCTGCGAACGCGGCATCCGCACCTTCGAGAGCTACACCCGGAACACCCTGGACATCTCGGCGATTCCGGTCGTCAAGAAGCTCAGTCACCTGCCCATTCTGGTCGACCCCAGTCACGGCACGGGTCGCCGCGACAAGGTCGCGCCGATGGCCCGTGCGGCGGTGGCGGCCGGCGCCGACGGACTGCTGATCGAGGTCCACTGCGATCCCGACCAGGCGATGAGCGACGGCGCGCAGTCGATGTTCCCCGGGCAGTTCGATCGGCTGATGGCCGAACTGCGCATCATCGCCCCGGCGATCGGCCGCAGCATCTGCCTCGAACCGGTGGCGCGCCGCGGATGGGGCAGTGAGTGACGACGACGGTCGGGTGAGTGCGCCCCACGGCGCGGAGCGGGCGCCAGGGGTGGACCCGGCCCCGTTCGACCGGGTGCTGCTGGCGGGCTGCGGACTGATTGGCGGATCGCTGGCGCTGGCGCTCCGAGCGGTCTGGCCGGCGACGCGTATCGAGGTGCTCGATCCGGCGGCCGACCCGCAGGTTCGCGAGCAGTTCACCCTGGTCTCGACCCCCGCCGCAGCCGAAGATGCCGACCTGATCGTGCTCGGCGCGCCGGTGCTCGAGAACAGTCGACTGCTCGACGCGCTTGCGCGCCATGTCGACGCCGCCACGGTCGTCACCGACCTCGGCAGCACCAAGGCGGCAACCGTGGCGCATGCGCGGCGGCATCCGCATCTCTGTTTCATCGGCGGCCATCCGATGGCGGGCAGCGCGCAGAGCGGCTTTGCCCACGCCGACGCCGGATTGTTCGTCGGGCGCCCCTGGATCTTTACCCCGGACACCGATGGGTCGGCAAGCCCGCAGCGGGTCGGCGCCGCACTGGCACGCTTGACGCAACTGGTCTGCGCGATCGGCGCGCACCCGTCGGTGATGGGGGCAGACGAGCACGACCGCCTGGTCGCGTACGTCAGCCACCTGCCCCAGGTGGTCAGCAGCGCGTTGATGGGCGTGATCGGACAGGCGGTCAGTGCCGACGGGCTGCAGTTCTCCGGACCCGGGCTGCTCGACACGACGCGGCTGGCGGCCAGCGCCCCGGCACTGTGGCTGGACATCCTGGCCACCAACGCCGGCCACGTCGGCGCGGCACTCGACGCGCTGCGTCGGCATCTGCCGACCGGTGGCGCGCTGCGCACCGAGCCGCAGCGGATCCGCCCGTTGCTGCAGGGAGGCCGGCAG
>JACDAO010000602.1 GCA_013695405.1 Acidobacteriota bacterium
GTACGTGAGGGCGAAGAACGTCGCCCATGCCTTGACCGCGTCGGCCTCGCCGGTCAGCAGCGCCCAGCGACGGAATGGCGCGGCGCCCTCGCCGGTGATGCGGCGCTGTCCGTAAGCACGCAGCACCGCCGGTGTGTCGTGCGCCGGGTCGAGGGTCAGCACGACGAACTGGACGTCGTCGCGCCGGCCCAGCGCCCGCAGGCGCGCCGCGGTCTCGTTCAGGCGGCTCATGATCAACGGGCAGTAGTCCGGCAGTGGGCAGCGCGTGTAGATGAACGAGTAGACCGCGAGTCGTCCGGCGTAGCTGGCCGCGGTGACCTCGCGTCCGTCCTGATCGCGCAGACCCCGAGTGGGCAGCGGTGTCCCGGCGGCGGGTCCGATTCCGGCGTCGGTGGCGCTGGACGGCGAGGCAGTCGAGGACCCGGGACTGGCGGGGGCCGCAGCATCGGCCTTGGTGAGCGCCACGCCCTCGAGCCACGAGCGCGCGCCATCGAGCACCAGCGTGGCGGTCAGGCGGTCGCCGGGCGCGGCGACGCGCGCGACCCACCCCTCCTTGACCGCGAAGCTCATCGTCATGCCGTCCATCAGATCGGGCACGGCGTCGTGCGCCACCGTCACCTGCCCGCTTTCGGCGTCGACGCCCCGGACCACGCCAGCCAGCGGATACCGCCGCGCGGCAGAGCCGGCCTCGTAGGATGCCGGAGCCGGCGACGGGCGACCACACGCCGCGGCCAGCATGGTCGTCGACAACAGCAGCGGCGGCAGCACACGGGTCACCAACATTGTCAGTCTCCTCGTCGATCGGTCACCCGGACCCGGCGGTGGCTCGACGTGTGACGCCGCGGGCGGCGGCTATCATGCCCAGATGAGCGACTTCTATCAGGTCGGGGTGTTCACGACCATTCATCAGCTGGGCACCCCGGAGGACCTGGACCGGCTCGAAGGCGAGTTGCTGGTACACGCCCGCGCCCGCCCCATTGCCCTGGTGTTGCCGGCCCTGTTCTCGGAGTTCGAGGGTCCGGCACTGCCGGGAATCATCGCCGAGTTGCGGCAGGTTCCCTACCTGAAACGAATCGTGGTGTCGCTCGATCGCGCCGACCGCGCCCAGTTCGGTCGGGCCCGCCGCGCCTTCGAGGGCTTCTCGACGGCCGTCACGGTCGTGTGGCACGACGGGCCACGATTGCAGGCACTCTACCGTGTCCTCGCGGACACGGCGCTGCCGATCGGCGATCAGGGCAAGGGACGCTCATGCTGGATGTCCAACGGCTACCTGCTGGCCGAGGGCGATTGCGACGTCTTCGCGCTGCACGACAGCGATATCCTGACGTACGAGCGGTCACTGCTGGCGCGGCTGTGTTATCCGGTGACCAACCCGACGATGGGGTATGAGTTTTCGAAGGGCTTCTACCCTCGGATCGGCAGCAACCGGATGCATGGCCGGGTGACACGGCTGTTGATGACGCCGCTGATCCGGAGCCTGAGCAGGATTGTCGGACAGCAGCCACTCCTCAGCTACCTGGACAGCTTCCGGTACGTCCTTGCCGGCGAGTTCGCGATGGACGTGGACCTGGCCAGGGCGGTCAGGATCCCGGGCGACTGGGGTCTCGAGGTCGGCATGCTCGCCGAGGTCTATCGCAACACCTCGCTGCGGCGGATCTGTCAGGTGGGTGTGGCGGAGCGGTACGACCACAAGCACCAGGCGGTGTCGTCCGACGATCCGACGCAGGGTCTCCTGAAGATGACCGTCGACATCTGCAAGTCGCTGTTCCGCCAACTCGCGGCCGAAGGTGTCGAGCTCTCGGCCGGCACCTTCCGGACGCTCGAGGCCAGGTACGTCCGCACCGCCGAGGACACCGTGCTGCGCTTTCACCATGACGCCATGCTCAACGGCCTGGCCTTCGATCGGCACAGCGAGGAGAGCGCGGTGGAGGCGTTCGCGCATGGCGTGCGGCTGGCCAGCAAGCAGTTCCTCGACGATCCCCTCGGCGTGCCGCTGATCCCGAACTGGAACCGCGTGGTCGCCGCCCTGCCGACGTTCCTCGACGCCGTACGAGATGCCGTGCGGGCAGACAACGCGTGAGCCGGGCACCGGCACAGCGCCGAACGCCGACGCCAGTATGATCGTCACCGACCTCGACGGCACGCTGCTCGACCACGTGACGTACTCGGCGGCACCGGCACGCACCGCGCTGGCGGCCGCTGCGGCGCGACAGGTGCCGGTGATCCTGTGCAGCAGCAAGACGCTGGCCGAGATGCGGGCGCTGGTGCGCGTCCTCGGTCTGGCGGCGGCGCCCCTGATTGTGGAAAACGGCGGCGCGGTATGGTTTCCGCCGCAGTGGAACGTGCCCGACGCCCAGCACGGGCCGCCTCCGCACACCGCGGGCCACGTGGTGCGCCTGGGGACCTCGGCCGAAACCTTGGCGCCGTTGCTGGCGCCGCTGGCCGCCCAGGTTGGAGCGACGCTGCGCGGATTCAGCGCAATGGACGATGACGAAGTCGCGCGACGGACCGGCCTGTCGTTGTCG
>JACDAO010000628.1 GCA_013695405.1 Acidobacteriota bacterium
GCGCCCGTCGCTTCCACGCCATGTCAGAACGCCTGTCCAATGCTGAAATGGATGCGCCAGCGACGCGCCTCCGCCTTGCCGTCGATGAGCAGCCCGTCAATCGGCGTCAACTGGTAGCCGAGGTCGACACGCACCGGTCCGATCGGCGTGCGGTATCGCAGACCTGGCCCGACGGCCACGCGCAGGTCGTCGAGGTTGACGTCGAAGCTGTCGTACCAGACGTTGCCGGCATCGACGAACGCCACCGCCGAGAGCTGACCGAAGGCCGGGATGCGCAGCTCGGCCGACGACTCGAACATCGAGTGACCGCCGATCGGCTGCCCCAGCTGGGTCAGCGGCGAGATCTCGAATCGGCCCCAACCGCGCAGGCTCGACGAGCCGCCAAGGAAGTAGCGCTTGAAGAACGGCACGTTCGACGCCAGCACGCCCGAGGCGTCGATGGTGCCGGCCCGGGCCCGGGCCGCCAATACGAACGGTCCGACCTGCT
The DNA here is from genome assembly GCA_013695405.1 of Acidobacteriota bacterium. Classification (GTDB taxonomy): domain Bacteria; phylum Acidobacteriota; class Vicinamibacteria; order Vicinamibacterales; family Vicinamibacteraceae; genus Luteitalea. Next base: position 488 of record JACDAO010000628.1, read on the forward strand.
GGTACTTGCGGGCCTCTGCGGTGTATTCCACATAATTGAAACTGCCCGGCAGCCAGCGCCCGGCCTGCTCCACGTGCATCTGCAGCAGGTAGCCGCTGCGCGCATCGAGCAGGTTCGGAGTGGTGTTGCGCTGCAGGTCGAGCGACATCGCGTGGAGGGTGCCGCTCCCTTCGCCGGTATTCGGGTTGAGGCCGAGCGCGATCAGCTCGTCGTAGAACGACGGGTCAGTCAGGGCCGCTTCGAAGATTCGGTAGGTTTCGTACTCGTTGACGAAGGTGAACGACAGCGTGGTCAGCGACTGCTTGCGGCGCACCGGGTCGGACTTCTCCCGCTGCTTGGCAAAGGTGATGCGCCCGCCACGCGTTGTCAGCTCGTAGGCCGGCTCGTTGGCGTACCAGTACTGCGCCCCTACGCTCATCGAGACGTTGCGCCGGAACAGCGACGGCTCCTCGACGTTGAGGCGCAGGCCGCGATCGAGCGACGACCACTTGAGGGTCGCCGTGCCGGTGCGCGCACCGCCGAAGAAGTTGAGATGGCGCAGCGTGGCGTTGACGCGCGCGTTCTCCTCGCTGCCGTAACCCGGCGCAATCGAGAACCGCCGTGGCTTGGCCTGGGTCAGCGTCACCTGCACCGGCACCGGGGCGCCAATCTGGCTGGAGGGCTCGGCGTTGATCGAGACGAACTGGAAGATCTCCCTGGCGTACAAGCGGCGCTGGCTGTCGAGCACCCGGCTGATGCGGAATCGTTGCCCTTCCTTCATGGTCAGCAGCGACTTGACCCGGCCGTCGCTGACCCCGTGGTTGCCGCGAACCGTGATCTGGCCGAAGGTCGATATCGGCCCAGGCTCGGCGGCGACGATCAGCGCGACGTGCCCGGGCTGGGTGCCCTCGCCTTCGAGCACGTCGACGGTCGCGTAGGCATAGCCGCGTTCCTGCAGGACCCCCAGCGCCGCGCTGCGGGTGGTCCGCACGTCGGCCTGGACCCGGCGCGCGCCGGCCGAGAAACTCACCCGGCGGGAGACGGCCGCCTGGTCTTCGGCGTCGAGCCCGTCGAAGCCGTACAACTCGACCCGGTCGATGATCACCGGGGCGCCCTGGTCGACGTGCACCGTCAGGTCGACGGCGCCTTTGTCGGCGTCTTCCTCGATGTCGACCGAGGTCACCCGGGCGCGGGGCCAGCCGTTGTCGGAGAGGAAGGCGACGATGCGATAGAGGTCGGCCTGGAACTGACGCCGATTGAAGTACCGGTCCTTGCCGAGAAAGGGGATCAGGCCACCACTCTCTCGGGTGGCCAGGACGCTGGTGATCTGACCGACGTCCAGACCTGACACACCCTGTATGTCGAGGCTACGAACCTTCAGGCGCTCGGTCGGAGCGTCTTGACTCTGGCCGGCGACGGGGCCCGTCGAGAGGCCCAGGAGCAGGCAGGCACCGAACGAGTGCCGCACGAGAACACGAAACGTCACGCCGATCATGGTGCCTGCGATTGGGCCTTGCGACAACGTGAGCCGCAGAAAAAGAAAGGGCGTCCTGGCGGACGCCCCTGTGCACCTGAAGTCGCACGCTGCTACTCGGCGGCGTTGTCGTCCTGCAGGCGCCCGCGTCCGCCACGGCTGGCGCGGCCTCCCTTGCGGCCTGCAGCGCGCGCTTCCTCGGACGTCCACTCGTGGGCGGTGCCCTTCATGTGCGCAGCGCGTCCACCCTTGCTGGCAATCTCGCGCTGCTTCTCCGGAGACATCGACGCAAACCCGCGACGTTCCTTGCGGCGGGTTTCGCCGCTGCCCTGGGTGCTGCTGGACTCGTTGTTCATGGTGAAGCCCTCCCTCTAGTGCACGGGTAGGGCGCGGAGTATCCCGCGCAAAACCCTTCGAAAGTTGCTCATCACCTCTACAACAACCGTGCCACTGCCCGGCGTGTGGCAGCGCCTTGTCGAATCATCATGGCAGCCGCTCCGGACTCGGGCCGGGAGAGCGGTGGCCGCCTCCAAGCCCAGCTGAGCCGTGTCGTAAATCGGAGGCTCAGCGTTACATCGCCGTCTTTTTCCCCTGTGGCAGGCCGCCGGGCACCAGCAGCGCCGACGCCAGCGCCACCACCGAGACCACCGCACCGAGCACAAACGCCCGGTGCAGCCCCAGTTCGAGCGCGCGGGGCGCGTGCTGACCGGCCGTCAGCGACGACGCCACCAGCGCGCCCATCACGGCCACGCCCATCGCGCCGCCGATGCTGCGGGTGAACTGCCCGAGCGAGGTCGCGACGCCGAGCTGCTCACGCGGCACGCTGCCCTGTACCGCCAGCAACAGCGACAGCATCGTCATGCCCATCCCGATGCCCATCAGCCCGAGGTAGAGATGCAGCCTCATCATCGGGGTGTCGTGATTCACGCCAGTCAGGCCGAGGAAGCCGAGTGCCACACAGGCCAGCCCACCGACGATGAAAGGACGAAACCCGACGCGCGGCAGCAGGCGGCCGGTGACGATCGACATCAAGACCCAGCCGAGGAGCAGCGGGGTGAGTGCGCCCCCCGCCTCACGTGGCGAGCGCCCGAGCGCAGCCTGCACATAGAGCGGCACGTACGCCAGTGCGCCGAACATCGAGATCCCGAGCAGCGTGCCACTGAAGGTGGTGGTGGCGACCATCCGGTTGGAGAGCAGGGACAGCGGCAGGATCGGCTGCGACGTGCGACGCTCCATCACCAGGAAGGCGATGCCGAGCACCACCGCCAGCGCGTACAGGCCCTGGACGACGCCGGGGGCGACCGACCTGTCCGGCCCGCCGCTCTCGTTGAGGGCCAGCATCAGCGCCGAGACCGAGGCCATCAGCAACACCGCGCCGACGTAGTCCACCACCGCGTGTCCTTCACGCGGCCGGTCGACCAGATAGCGGCCGACCAGAAACGCCGCGGCCGCCCCGAACGGCAGGTTCATGAAGAAAATCCAGCGCCACGAGGCACTCTCGGTGAGCACCGCGCCGAGCAGCGGACCGGCCACCGAGGCCACCCCCCAGACGCCGGCAAACAGTGCCTGCGCCCGGGCGCGCTCCTCGAGCGAAAAGAGGTCGCCGAGGATGGTCATTCCCAGTGGCAGCAAGCCGCCGGCGCCGACGCCCTGCAGCGCGCGGAACAGGATCAACTGCGGCATCGACGTCGCCAGCCCGCACAGCATCGAGCCGATCAGGAACAGCCCGATGGCCGTCATGTACGGGGTGCGGCGTCCGTAGACATCCGAGAGCCGGCCCCACACCGGGGTCGTGACCGTCGACGTCAGCAGGTACCCCGAGAACACCCAGCTGTAGTGCGACAGCCCGCCGAACTGCTCCACCACGGTGGGCATTGCGGTGGCGACGATGGTGGCCTCGATGGCCGCGAGGAAGCTCCCGCCAAGCACGCCCAGGGTGACGAGGGCACGCGTCGAGGAGCGAAGTCTGGTCAGGAAGGACATGTCTGGTTCTGGTACGATCCGGCGATGCGAATGGTGCAGTGCGTGAAGCTGGGGCAGGAACTGCCCGGACTGGACGAGGCGCCCTGGCCGGGGCCGCTCGGACAACGTATCTACGATAGCGTGTCCGCCGACGCCTGGGCGCAGTGGGAGGAGCGGATGAAGATGATCCTCAACGAATACCGCCTGATGCCGTGGCAGAAGGAGGCGCAGGACATCGTGGCCACCCACATGGAGGAGTTCTTCTTCGGGGAGGGCGCCGCGCTGCCACCTGGCTACACACCGACGCCCGCCAAGTAAGACGCGCTCCTCAGGCCACGGTCACCGGCAGGGTCCGATCGACGACCAGCGAGATCGTCGCGCGCGCCGCCTGCAGCGCCGCGATCACGTCGTCTGGCTGGGTGCCGCTCGCGAACACGAAGCCCGGGTAGGTACCGCCCTCGGGCAACCGCTCGAGCAGCGCCCCCTGGCGGGCCACGATCTCCACGCTGGACACACCGGGAATGGCCCGGGCCGCCTCGACCCCGAGCAC
>JACDAO010000635.1 GCA_013695405.1 Acidobacteriota bacterium
GGCTTCGTGCGCGACCTGACTCACGCGCGCGGTCACCGCACCATGCTGGTCGACATCGGCGTGCTCGGTGACCCGCAGATCGCCCCCGACATCGACGCCGACGAGGTCGCGCGTGCTGGCGGCAGCGACGTCGCCACATTGCGTGCGCGAGGCGACCGCGGTGATGCGGTCGAGACGATGCAGCGCGGCGCCTGCGCGCTGCTGCCCGTGTGGTACGCCCAGGGCCGCTTCCACGGCGTGGTTGGCCTGGGCGGCGGTGGCGGCACGACAATGGTGACGGCGGCGATGCGGACGCTGCCCGTCGGCGTGCCGAAGGTCATGGTGTCGACGATGGCCTCGGGCAACACCGCGCCCTACGTGGACGTCAAGGACCTGACGTTGATGTACTCGGTGGTCGATATCGCCGGGCTGAACCCGTTGTCGCGACGCATTCTCGCCAACGCCGCCGGCGCCATCTGCGGCATGGTCGAAACTCGAGACACTGACGGGAGTCGGGAGTCGGGGGACGGGAGTCGGGAGTCGGGCGTCGGGGGTCGGCCGCTCGTTGCCGCCACGATGTTCGGTGTGACGACGCCGTGTGTCACGGCGGTGCGTGGTGCCCTCGAAGCTACTGGCTACGACGTCACCGTCTTTCACGCGACCGGCTCGGGCGGACGCGCGATGGAAGGCCTCATTGACGATGGCTATTTCGCAGGTGTGATCGACGTGACCACCACCGAGTGGTGCGACGAGGTGGTCGGGGGCGTGCTCAGCGCGGGTTCGACGCGGCTGTCAGCCGCCGGACGCCGCGGCATCCCCCAGGTCGTGTCGGTCGGCGCGCTCGACATGGTCAACTTCGGCGGCATCGAGACGGTTCCCGAGCGCTTCAAGGCGCGCAACCTGTACCGCCACAACGTGACCGTCACGCTGATGCGGACGACGGCAGACGAGTGCGTCGAGATCGGCCACCGTATCGCGGATCAGCTCAACGCGGCTACCGGGCCCACGGCCCTCGTGCTGCCGCTGCGCGGCGTGAGTGCCATCGACGCGCCCGGCCAGCCGTTCTACGACCCACAGGCGGATCAGGCGCTCTTCGACAGCCTGCGGACACACCTCGACGCGCGGGTCCGGGTGATCGAGGTCGATGCCCACATCAACGACGCGGCGTTTGCGAACGCGCTGGTGGCGGCATTCGCGGCGCTCGGGCGCGGCAGCACGGGATGAGCGCGCCTGGGGCTTAGAGCAGCCTGCAGCCCGTAGCCTGTAGCCTGTAGCCTGCAAGCGGCTTTTCTTGCGGGGAGGACGAATGCCATTCATCGGGCGAAAGACAATGCTGGGACGGCTGCGCAAGAGAGTCGCGGCGCGGCAGCCAATCATCGGGGCAGGAGCAGGCACCGGCATCTCGGCCAAGTTCGCCGAGCGCGGCGGCGTCGACCTGATCATCATCTACAACTCGGGACGCTTCCGGATGGCCGGCCGCGGCAGTCTCGCTGGACTCATGCCCTACGGCGACGCCAACGCGATCGTCGTCGACATGGCGCGCGAGGTGTTGCCGGTGGTCCGCGACGTGGCGGTACTGGCCGGCGTGTGCGGCACCGACCCGTTCCGGATCATGCCGGTGTTCCTGCGCGAGCTGAAAGCGATGGGCTTCGACGGCGTGCAGAACTTCCCCACCGTCGGCCTGATCGACGGTACGTTACGACAGAACCTCGAGGAGACCGGGATGGGCTACGACCTCGAGGTCGCGATGATCCGCGAGGCCCGCACGCTCGACCTGCTGACATGCCCGTACGTATTCGACGCCGACAGCGCCCGCGAGATGGCCAGGGCCGGCGCCGACGTACTGGTCGCCCACCTCGGGCTCACGACCAAGGGGTCGATCGGCGCGAAGACCGCGCTGACGCTCGACCAGGCAGCTGCGCGCGTGCAAGCCATGCACGACGCCGCCCGCGCGGTGCGAGAGGATGTGTTCGTCATCTGCCACGGCGGACCGATTGCCGAGCCGGCCGACGTCGAGTACGTACTGGCGCACACCACCGGCGTGGACGGCTTCTTCGGCGCGTCGAGCATCGAGCGTTTCGCCACCGAAGTCGGCATCGAGGAACAGGCGCGGCGCTTTCGGTCGCTCGCGCTCCCGGATGAACCGGGAAACGGGACCCGGCAACCGGCAACCGGGAATCGGGAGTCGGGCACCGGACCGGGCGGGCCCGCACGGCGCAAGGCCGCGAAGAAGACCGTCACCTCGCGCCGCTGAGGTCTGGGCACCCGAACGAGAGACCGCATGCGCGTACAGGAATCTCGCAGACCACACCTGCCGGCGCTTGCCCTGATGGCGCTGGCGATGCTCACGGCAGTGGCATCGTCAGCAACGTACCTCGACGCTCAGGCATCGACCGCTGGACGGCAGGCACGTCGCGATGCCGAAGGCCGACCGCTGCGAGTGCTGTTCCTCGGCCACACGAGCATGCACCATCCGTCGATGGCGCTGATGCCAATCCTTGCCGCGCCGCTCGCGCGCAAGGGCATCCAGCTCACGCACGTGTCGACGCCGGAAGAGGCACTACGGCCGGAGGTGCTCGCGCACTACGAAGCGCTGATGATCTACGCCAACCACAAGACGCTGACCGCGGCGCAGGAACAGGCGCTGGTGGCATTCGTCGAGGGCGGCAAGGGGCTGATGGCGCTGCACTGCGCGTCGGCGATGTTCCCCGAGGCGCCACGCTACATTCCCCTCGTCGGCGGCGAGTTCCAGACCCACGGCACCGGCGACTTCACCGGCGAGATCGTCCAGCCTGAGCATCCAGTGATGCGTGGGGTCAAGCCGTTCACGACCTGGGACGAGACCTACGTCCACACACGCCACAACCCCACCGACCGCACCGTGCTGATGGAGCGGGTCGACGAGAAGGGCCGCGAGCCGTATACGTGGGTGCGCATTCAGGGCAAGGGCCGCGTCTTCTACACCGCGTACGGGCACGACGAGCGCACCTGGCGCAACCCGGGATTCCAGCAGCTCGTGGAGCAAGGCACGCTGTGGGCCGTGTCCGACACGTCGCGGCAGGCGTGGCAGCGCCTGAAGATGCCCGAAGTCGTCTATCTGGACGGCTTCAACGTGCCCAACTACGAGCGGCGCGACCCGGCGCCGAAATATCAGATGCCGTTCTCGCCGGCCGACTCGATGAACTTCATCCAGGTGCCGGCCGAGTTCGAGCTGCAGCTGTTCGCGCACGAGCCCGACGTCATCAAGCCGATCACCTTCTCGTTCGACGCGCGTGGCCGCCTGTGGGTGATCGAGGCGATCGACTATCCCAACCTGGTGCTGAACGGCCAGCCGGGCGCCGACCGCATCAAGATCCTCGAGGACACCAACGGCGACGGCCGCGCCGACAAGACGACGATCTTCGCCGACCGCCTCAACATGGCGACCAGCCTGGTCTTCGTCAAGGGCGGCGTCATCGTCTCCGCCGCGCCGCACATGCTGCTGCTCGAGGACACCAACGGCGACGACAAGGCCGACACGCGCACCGTGCTCAGCACGGGGTGGGGGATCAGCGACAGCCACGCTGGCCCGTCGAACCTGCTCTACGGCCCCGACAACTACATCTGGGGCACGGTCGGCTATGCGGGCTTCGAGGGCGAGATGAACGGCCGCACGATGCAGTTCTCGCAGGGCGTCTACCGCTTCAAGCCCGACGGGTCGGACTTCGATTACGTGACCGGTTCGACAAACAACACCTGGGGCCTCGGCTTCTCGGAGACCTTCGACGTGTTCGGGTCCACCGCCAACAACGACCCGAGCTTCTACGTCGCCATCCCCAATCGCTACTTCACCGGCGTCGAAGGTTTGAGCACCGGCGGGCGTCTGGCAAGCGGACCGGGGTACCAGAGTGCGGCGCAGTTCTACGCCGCGCACTTCATCACGCCGTACATCCGCCAGGTGGACGTCCACGGCGGTTATACCGCCGCGGCAGGGCATCAGCTATATACCGCGCGGTCGTTCCCGCAGTCGTGGTGGAACCGCATCGCCTTCATCACCGAGCCGACCGCGCACCTGGTCGGCCAGGGCGTGATCGAGAAGGACGGCGCGGGCTTCGTGACGCGCGACGGCTACAACCTGCTGGCCGGGGCCGAGGAGTGGGTGGCGCCGGTGCACGCGCAGGTCGGTCCCGACGGCGCGGTCTGGGTTGCCGACTGGTACAACTTCATCGCCCAGCACAACCCGACCCCGCCCGGCTACAGCAACGGCCCGGGCAACGCCTACGAGACCTCGATGCGCGATCGCCATCGCGGCCGCATCTACCGCGTCGTCTACAAGGACGCTCCGGCGTCGACGGCACCGAGCCTGTCAAAGACGGAGCCGGCGGGACTGGTGGCGGCGCTGTCATCGGACAACATGCTGTGGCGACTGCACGCGCAGCGCCTGATCGTCGAGCGCGGGCAGCAGGACGTGGTGCCTGCGCTGGTCACGCTGACGCGAAACACCTCGGTTGACGCGCTTGGCCTGAACGGCGGCGCGCTGCATGCGGTGTGGACGCTCGAGGGGCTCGGCGCCGTGAAGGACCTCGGCGGCGACGCCGGGCGCGCCGTGGTGGCGGCACTGAAGCACCCGGCCGCGGGCGTCCGCAAGGCCGCGGCGACGGTGGTGTCCACCAGGACAGGTGGCGGTCAGGCCATCCTCGACGCGAACCTGCTGCGTGATCCCGACCTGCACACGCGGCTCGCCGCGGTGCTGGCCATCGCCGACGCGCGCCCCGATGTGCCGCCCTCGGCGTCGATCGCCAAGGCGCTCTACGCCGCCAGCCTCGACCCCGCCAACACCGGCGATCGCTGGCTGAGTCGCGCGCTGTACGTCGCGGCCTCTCGTCACAAGGACGGCGTCCTCACCGAGTACCGCGCCGACCCCGACGCGGTGCCCGTCACTGCCTTGCCGTTCGCGCTGCGCCTCGGCAACAACCGCCCAGACTGGCGCACGCCAGACGCCGCGGCGATTGCGGCGAACTGGAAGGACATCGAGGTGCCGGGCAACTGGGAGGCGCACGGCCTGCCCGACTTCGACGGCGTCGTCTGGTTCACGCGTACCATCGATCTCCCGTCGCCGGCGGCCACGACCCTCAGCTTCGGCCGCATCGCCCAGGCGGCTGAAATCTGGGTCAACGGCCAGTCGGTGCCGGCGCCACCGCGTGGCCCCGCACCGCAACCGCCCACGCCGATCTTCAGCGTCCCCGACGACGCGCTGCGCGCCGGGACCAACACGATCACGCTGCGGATTCAGAACAACCGCGGCAACGGCGGCTTCATCAGCACGCCCGATCTGGTGTTTGCGGAAAGTGGCGGCATCAAGCGGTCGCTGGCCGGACGTGGAAGCAGCGTGTCGAGCGGCAGACCAATGCGGTCACCTTGTACGGCACGCCCGGTGAACTCACCGCGCATCTCGCGTATGCCAGCAGCGCTGCAGGAAGTAGCGCCGCAGCGACCAGCGCCGCAACGGCGTTACCCGCCCTGCCGACGCCCGACGTCACCCTCACGTCGAGCGTGATCCCTGGTCAGCTGAAGTTCGACAAGACCGAGTTCACGGTGGCGCCCGGTCAGTTGGTGCAACTGGTGTTCACCAACCCCGACGTCATGCAGCACAACTTCATCCTCGGTGCGACGGGTTCGCTCGAGCAGATTGGCACGGCCGCTGACCAGTTGCTGGCGACCGGCGACGCCCTGGCGCAGCAGTACGTACCGCAGACCCCGCAGGTGTTGTACTCGACGCCGCTGGTCGACCCCGGGCAGACGATCACCGTGCAGTTCCGCGCCCCGACCGAGGCAGGGGCCTACCCGTACGTGTGCACGTTCCCGGGGCACTGGCGGTTGATGAACGGCATCCTCACCGTCCGTCCCGCGAGCGCGCCGTAGGCCACGACTCGAGGACGGGCATCAGCGGCGGGACCTACAGCCGCCCGGCCACCTCGACCAGCTGGTCGAGCGCCTTGCCCCAGCCGTCGTGGAAGCCCATTTCGGCGTGTTTCTCGCGGCTCGCTTCGTCCTGGTGCATCACGTGCGCGATGTAGCGCGTGCTGGCGCCGCCGTTCTCGGGCTCGAAGGTGATCACCGCAACGAAGTTCGGCACGTCGCGGCTGCGCGCCATCGGCCGGAACCCCGGAGCCAGCAGGTCGGTGAACACCAGCCGCTGTTCGGGGACCACTTCCAGGTAGCAGCCGGCGTTGGGAAAGTCTTTGCCCTCGGGTGACCGCATCACGGTCCGGAAGGCGCCGCCGGGACGCAGGTCGATCTCACACTCGACCGTCTGCCACGGCGCCGGCGTGAACCACTGCGTCACGAGCGCGGGCGTGGTCCAGGCCTTCCACAGACTTGCGGCAGTGACCGGGACGACGCGCTCGAGCACGAGGTCGAAGCGTGAATCGTGCGAGGCGGGCAATGGCGTGCTCATTTGTCGGTGTCCCTGTTCGTGGTTGTCATGAAGGCGTCGAGGTGATCGAGGCGGCGCGGCCAGGTGGCGCGCTGCCGGGAGATCCAGTGTTCGGCCTGCTGCAGCGGTCTGGGCACGAGCCGATGCTATGCTCCGTGCCGCCATGCCTACTCCTCGTCGTGCGTTCCTCAAGTCTGCCGCGGTAGCTTCCGCTGCAACCGCGGTGTCCACAGCCCCGTTCGCCTCCGCCCAAGGACGCGGGGCGGCCGCACGCGAATACTACGAGCTGCGCGCGTACCGACTCAAGCCGGGTGCCCCGACTGCGGCGCTCGACGGCTACTTCGAGAAGGCGCTGCTGCCGGCGCTCGACCGGCACGGCATCAAGACGGTTGGCGTCTTCACCGAGCTCGAGGTCAACAAGGCGGAGGCGACCAGCGTCGCCAAGCCGGACACGCCGGTCTGGGTGCTGATTCCGCACAAGACGCTCGACTCGTTCGTCGCGGTCAGCGGCGACCTCAACGCCGACCCTGCCGTGCAGAAGGCTGGTGCCGCGTACCTGCAGGCGTCCAAGGCCACGCCGGCGTTCGACCGCATCGACAGCTGGCTGCTGCTCGCTTTTGCAGCGCATCCGGCGATGACGCTGCCCGACTTCTCGGCCAGGCGGGTGCCGACGCGCGTGTTCGAGATGCGCGATTACGAGAGCCACAGCGAGCTCAAGGCGCTGGTCAAGATCGCGATGTTCAACGACGGCGAGGTCGAGATCATGCGCACGCTCGGGATGTCGCCGGTGTTCTTCGGCCAGGCGCTGGCTGGCCCGAACCTGCCGCACCTGCGCTACATCACCTCGGGTCCCGATCTCGCTGCTCACCTCGACGCGTGGAAGAAGTTTGGTCCGGATCCGCGCTGGGTGAAGATGAAAGATCTGCCGCAGTACGCCGACTCGACGTCGAAGAACACCGCACGGTTCCTGACGCCGAAGCCGTATTCGTCGATCTGATCGATCGGCGCGACGAGCGCGAGTGGCGAGTCGTCGCCGACGCTCCCGGCCGGTTCCGCTGAGCGCGGGTGGCGATTCGTCGCCGACGCTTCCGGCCGGTTGCGCCGCCCGGAAGACCGTCGCTTCGTCGTGCGACGGGACCACGTGCCTGGGGACCCCCAGCCCCAGGCCTGACACTCGACTGCGCGACGGTCTTCACGCATCACGACGGGCGGCTCCACAGGCCGCTCGCGTGCGGCGCCGTCTCACCACCCGCGCCGATGAGCCACCTCGCCCCGCTCCCGCGATTCGTGGCCGACACTCGCGACCGGTTCCGCCGCCCGGAAG
>JACDAO010000638.1 GCA_013695405.1 Acidobacteriota bacterium
GTATCGTTCGCTCGCGTAGCGGTCGGACTTGTCCGACCGGGAGGCCTTCGGCGTAGCGGTCGGACTTGTCCGACCGACGAAGAGGCCGCCGGACAAGTCCGGCGGCTACAAGTCCGGCGGCTACACGGCAGACCTCCGGACGAGTCCGGCGGCTACGAACTACGAACGCGAAGCCGCGACGAGTTGCCTGACCATGTACGGCAGAATGCCGCCGTGGCGGTAGGCGACCAGTTCCTCTGGCGTGTCGACCCGGACGCGGACGCTGAAGCTTCTCGACGCGCCGTCCTCTGCGACCGCGGTGATGCTCAGGTCACCGCGCGGACGCAGGCTGGCCAGCGCGATGTCGAACGACTCGCGGCCGGTCAGCCCCAGCGACGCCGCCGACTCACCGTCCATGAACTGCAGCGGCAGCACGCCCATGTTCACCAGGTTGCTGCGGTGGATGCGCTCGAAGCTCTCGCCGATGACCGCGCGGACCCCGAGCAGGCGCGTGCCCTTGGCGGCCCAGTCACGCGACGACCCCGACCCGTACTCCTTGCCGGCGATCACCATCAGCGGCATGCCCTCCCGCTGGTACTGCATCGCGGCGTCGTAGATGCTCATCGGCTGATCGCCGGGCAGGTGCAGCGTCACGCCGCCCTCGGTGCCGGGGGCGATCTGGTTGCGCAGGCGGATGTTGGCGAACGTGCCGCGCATCATCACCTCGTGATGACCGCGACGCGCGCCATAGGAATTGAAGTCGCTCGGCTGCACGCCCTGCGCGATCAGGTAGCGGCCGGCCGGGCTGTCGGCCTTGATCGCACCCGCCGGCGAGATGTGGTCGGTGGTGACGCTGTCGCCGAGCAACGCCAGCACGCGGGCGCCGTGCACGTCGGTGATTGCCTCGGGTTCGAGCGTCATGCCCTCGAAGTACGGCGGGTGCGCGATGTAGGTCGAGCCCTCGCCCCAGTCGAAGCGATCGCCCTCGGGCGCCGGCAGGCCCTGCCAGCGCTCGTCGCCCTTGAACACGTCGGCGTAGCGGCGACGGTACATGTCGGACTGCACCGCCATCAGCATGGTCGACTGGATCTCCTGCTGCGACGGCCACACGTCCCTGAGGTAGACCGGCTGGCCGTCGCGACCGGTGCCGAGCGGGTCGCGGGTGATGTCGATCGACATGCTGCCGGCCAGCGCGTACGCCACCACCAGCGGCGGCGACGCCAGGTAGTTGGCGCGCACCTGCGGCTGAATCCGGCCCTCGAAGTTGCGGTTGCCGCTCAGCACCGAGCAGACCACCAGTTGCTTGTCGTCGATCAGCGCAGCAACCTCATCGGGCAGCGGACCGCTGTTGCCGATGCAGGTCGTGCAGCCATAGCCCACCAGGTTGAAGCCGAGCGCGTCGAGGTCAGTGTTCAGACCGGCCTCGGCGAGATACTCGGTGACCACCTGCGACCCTGGCGCCAAACTGGTCTTGACCCACGGCTTGCAGGTCAGCCCCCTGGCCACCGCCTTGCGCGCGACCAGGCCGGCGGCAATCATCACGCTCGGGTTCGAGGTGTTGGTGCAGCTGGTGATCGCAGCGACCACGACTGCGCCGTGATCGAGTTGGTCGGCCCAGGCTGGCGCCTGGACCGCCAGTGCGGCGGCACTGCCGCCACCCGTGCCGGCACTCCCGGGCTTGCTCGCCTTGCGTGGCTCGGCAAGCATCGCGGCGAGCGCGGTGGCGAAGGCGCTGCTGGCCGACTCGAGCGGCACACGGTCCTGCGGGCGACGCGGACCGGCGATGCTCGGCTCGACGCTCGACAGATCGAGTTCGAGCGTACTGGTGTAGGCCGCGTCAGGAGTGTCGTCGGTGCGGAACAGACCCTGGGCCCTCGCGTAGGCCTCGACCAGCGCCACCTGCGACTCTGGCCTGCCGGTCAGCCGCAGGTACTCGAGCGTCATGGCGTCGATTGGGAAGATCGCGATCGTCGAGCCGTACTCGGGCGACATGTTGCCGATCGTCACCCGGTCGGCGATGGTCAGGTAGCCGACACCGGCGCCGAAGAACTCGACGAACCTGCCGACCACGCCGTGCTTGCGCAGACGCTCGGTGATCGTCAACACGAGGTCGGTGGCGGTGATGCCGTCCTGGAGGCTCCCGGTGAGCTTGAAGCCGAC
>JACDAO010000709.1 GCA_013695405.1 Acidobacteriota bacterium
GATCGCGTCGAAGGCGATCATCGCTGTGGCGCCGGCACGCTGCGGTAACGGCCCCAATTGTCGCGCCTGCGGTCAGGCGCCACTTCCACGCTGGCCAGCAACCGATCGAGCGCCGCCCGATCGTGCATCACGCCCGCGACGACAACGCCGGCAATCCGTCGGGTGTTCCCGATATCGTTCAGCGGGTCGTGGGTGAGCAGCAACAGGTCCGCGATCTTCCCTCGCTCGATCGTGCCAATCGCATCGGCGGCGCCTAGGAATCGGGCCGGCCGTCGAGTGGCACGTTCCAACGCCTCCATCGGCGACATGCCGAGCACGTCGACGAACAGGCCGAGTTCGTCGTGCAGCGACCAGCCTGGATAGACATCGAGCACCGCGACGTCCGAACCGGCCAACACCTCCATCCCCGCCTCGTGCATCTCGCGCGTGTCGCGGACCACGCGGTCCCAGAGCGAGCGCAACAGGTCCTGACGCTCGCTCGAAGTCTCGAGCACCTGCTCCTTCCAATCCTGGACCATGAATCTGGACAGGTACCGGCGACGCGGTTCGACGCGACCGTGCAGGTCGTCCACGACGGCCTTCAGGCGGTCGAGCGGCGCGAGTGCCGCCCGGAGGGTGACCAGCGTCGGCACGTTCGGTACGCCACGCTCCGCGAACCGCCGCCACAGCTGCAGTCGCTGCTCGCGCGACGGATTGAGCGTGTCGGGAGCGAAGAAGTGGTCGGCCCCGTCCTGCCCGGCTTCCAGCACCGCCTCCGGACTGAACTGCGACACGTGCCCGACCACCTTCAGGCCTTGTTCTTCAGCGGCATCGTTGATCGCGCGATACGTCGCCATGTCCTGCACGGTGCGAATCTTGAGGAAGTCCAGCTCCTTGATCGCCAACGCCCGAACGATGCGGCGTGCCTCGTCGGGTGAGCCGACGGCGATCCGCAGGCGCTCGAACGGCTCGACTCGCTCGTGCACGGGGTCCTTGCGCATGCGGGCGATGTTGTCCGCCGATTCGAGATACGGCCCGGCAATCACCAGCCGTGGCCCGATCCGCCGGCCGGCCCGAATCTCACGTCGCCAGCCGAGCAGCTCGTCGTGGTCGCCACCCATGTCACGTACCGTGGTCACGCCATTGGCGACGAATAGGCCCAGCGAAGAGGCGCGCGCCTTGGAGACGTGCGCGTGCATCTCAATCAGGCCGGGCAGGAGGTAGCGCCCGGTCCCGTCGAGGAGCCGGGCGCCGTTGGGAATCGGGGTGACCGCAGACGGTCCGACCGCGGCGATGCGATCGCCGCGAATCACCACCGTCGCATTCGACAGCGGCGGCGCACCGGTCATCGCGATCACCGTCGCGCCGCGAATCACCAGCGTCGTCGGCACGGACTGCGCGCTGACTGCGGAGACGGCCACCAGCAGGCCGAGCAGGGTGGTCACACGCGCGCGCATCGGGAGCCGCCTGTCGAAAGTCGCTGGCGCATCTCTGCCTGCGGCCCTACATCTCCATGTAGGGCATCGGCGGCACGATCCCCGCCGTGCGCGCGTAGACCGTCAGCGCGCCGCGGTGGTGCGCCGTGTGATCGGTGATGGCACCGAAGATGGCAAAGCGCGGCGCGCCTCCCATCACCGGGCCCGCAGGCAGCGGCACCAGCAGTTCGTCGTCGGCCTTGGTGGCGATCGTCTGCCTGGCATCGGCCATCGCCTTGTCGAACCAGGCGCGAGCCGCTTGCAGCGAAGTGTAGCCGTGCACGACCTTCGCGTGCGCTTCCCAGTCCGAATCGAACCCCTCAGGCCTGAACGCACCGGCGATGAACCAATCGATGGTCTGCGCCGCGTGGGCGACCTGCTGTGCCGCGGTCATCATGCCTGCGGCTGGGGCCAGAGTGGAGTGTTCCTCGGTGAGGTTGCGGGTCGAGCGGTTGAAGAACTCCTGCGCGGAGTCCAGTTCGACGAGCGCCTGCTGTGCGAGTGTCATGGACGGTACCTCCTCGGTGCCCGCAGTTTCGTCTTGTCTTCGCTCGGTGTCAAGTAGGGTCCGCCGGCCTCGCTCGCCACCCACCGCAGCGAGCCGAGGCGGCCCGTTGGGGTGCCGCCGGCCAGCAGGACCCGTCCCGGGGTGTCTCAGACCGAGTGTCGTTGTAGTCCGGCGGCTACGCGAGGCGCGCGGGCAAACTCAGCGCGGCGACGCGCCGCCACGGCCGGCCGCGAGGACGTGCTCGAAGAACGCGACCAGCTGCGTGTTGGACTCCGGCGTCGGGTCGTGTGTCGGGCGATTGGACATCCCGACCCGGTCGGTGAAGCCAAGCAGGCGATTGACCGCCACGGCGTGGTTCAGCGCAACCCAGCGCTCAGGAGGATCCTCGGCACCGCCACTGACGAAGAACGGGCGGGGGGCGATCAGGGCATGGAGTTCATGCAGGTCGCGACCCGTTTCGACCAGGGTCTTGTACGCTCCGGCTCGCGGCCTGGCGGCGCTCGGCGTGGCAGCGCTGGGCCCGGCAGCGCTGGGCAGCGCCGACCCCTCGTGCGGCCCGAGGCGATCGAAGCCGAGATACCAGGGCTCCCAGTAGTTGACGTTGGGGCGTGACTCGTCGAACACGATTCCCGGATCGCTGGTTGCCACCGCCGCGAACCGATCCCAGAGGGCGCCCGCGAACAACGCCCACTTGCCGCCGTAGCTGTGACCGACCACGCCGATGCGCGTGGCGTCCACCTCGGGCCGTGCGGCAAGCGCCGTCCACGCATTGGCTGCGACGTACGCGTAGTACGACAACGGCTGCGCCGTGACGCCGGCACGATCAGGCGATCGCGCGTCGCCGGCAGGCGTGCCAATCGACAGCGTCACGAAGCCGCGGCGCGTCAGCTGGCGGGCGAAGTCGCGCTGCGGCCGTTCGGTGAGGCCGATGCTGGTCTCTGGCTCGTAGAACGGCACCAGGACCGCCGGGAATGGACCGCGACCGTCGGGCACGAGCAGCCACCCGTCGGTCCGCTGGCCACGCGCTACCTCCAGACGGACGCGTCGCTGGGTGTAGCCCTCGCGCCGACTCTCGTCGAGGATTTCAAGGCGCGTCTCGGCCAGCACCGGTGGCCACGGTCCCATCACGCGGTGCCAATCGGCCAGCAATTGCCGGCGACGGCGAGCCCAGTCCGCCGGCGTGCGTACCGGGCTGCCGTCGTCGAATATCAGGGGCGATCGGTACGGCCCCAACTGTCCGGCAAAGCGTACGGGCACGTCGAACAGGGGTGCGATCGTTTGCCACGCCGTTGGCTGGGCAGCGGCGTTGATTAACGTGCCGCACCACAGGGCCGCGACCAGGGCCAACACCCGCCGTTGCCAGCGCGTGCTGACCGCGCCGATAATCTCGCGCATGCTCGCATCCCTCTTCGTGAGCGGCCGTGCCCGGAGGCAGGCCGTGCGGCCGATCGTGGCGCTGACGCTGCTGTGGCCCGCCTGGGTGTCTGGCCAGACGCCGGCGATGCCCGACGCGACCACCGCGTCAGCCCAGGCGATCGCTACGGCGCTCCTGGACGTGCGGAACGACCAGAAGGCCCGCGAGGCGCTTGCCAAAGAGTCGTCCCCTCGCGCGGTAGCCGTGGTCACGGCGCTGGTCGCCGGCCTGCCAGACGATGCCGACGAAGAGTATCGCCGCATCCCCTGGATCTGGCGAGTGGCAGTGGCGGCCGGCCGCGCGAAGGACGAGGCCGCCTTGCGGCCGTTGCTGGACGTGGCGATGCCACGCGAGGGCCAGCCGCTGCGCGACTGGCAGGCCGTGGTGCTCGGCGGCGGTGTGGTGATGGGCATCTCGCAGGCCGGCGCGTGGCCTGGCGAGGTACTCGCGCCGTGGCTGGCCGAGGACGCGGCGCGCGCCACGCGCTGGAGCCGGTCGCTACAGCTCGCGACGACGATGGCCGACGACGCGACGGTGCGCAAGGGCACGCGCTACGACGCGCTGCGCATGCTGGCGGTGTTGCCGTGGGAGCGGGTGGGCGCGCAGCTGACGCGCTACCTGGCAGCCGACGTCGACGCCGAACTGCAGCTCGGCGCGATTGGCGCCCTGTCCGACCTGCAGGACGCCCGCGCCGCCGACTCGCTGATCGGGCACTTCCCCGGCTACGCGGCCGACAACCGCCGCCACGCCGTCAATGCGCTGCTGCGAACCGAGGCGCGCCGCGCGCGGTTGCGCCAGGCGCTGACCCAGGGCATCGTGCGTGACGAGTGGCTGACACCGGAGCAGCGTCAGAAGCTCTGAACTCGCGACGCGTCAGCCGACCTTCAAATCCTGGCGGAGGCCGTCGTCACCCGGACGGACGCCTCGCGTCGCGCCCTGGCGCGTCAGGCTCAGGCCCGCGACCAACCGCTCGGCCATCACGCGCTCGTCGGAAGACAGCGCCCGCCAGGCCTGCAGCCACGCGCGCTCGGCCTCGGTGGTGGCCACGGCAGGCGCGGGCGCCAGTGCGTCCCACGACGACGTCGGGGCGGAGGGTGCCGGCCGCTTGGCCACGCGCCGCTCGGTGAAGCGTCGCAGCTCGGCAGCCGCGGCAGCGCTGGCCCGAGCCGCTTTCAGGGCCGGTGCCATGCCGCCCAGCCGATGGGCCTCGTCCACGCCTTCCTGGGTGCGACGATACCGGGGGGACGGCAACTCGAGGCCCGGTGTCTCCTGGCCGCAGCGCCGGCACTCCAGCCAGAGGCCTCGCCGATTGGCCTTCGAAATCCAGTCGTGGCCGCTCCAGCAGTCCGAACCAAATCGCTTCAGCAGTCCCCACATGGTGGCGCTCTCTTTCGCGGGAAGGCGGGAGCATCGTTCCCGACGCGCCTGGCGTGCCCGGCGCACCCTACGCCAGAGCAAGGAGAGTGCCGAGTTTGCCTGGTGGGCACGCGATCGCGCCACCGACGTGAAACAGGCCCACCCTGCGCGGTCCTCCCGATCTTTAGACAGGACGACTGCTCGGCGCGGTTCGCGCAAGTCACGCCAGAGCCTGACTTTCGCCGCCCTCAGAGCCTCCTTTTGCATCCGGCCACCGCGAGCAGTCTCGAAAGTCCGTCATGACGGCGCAGCTGGGCGGGCTAGGCGATGGGCGGCCTGCCTTCAGAGGGCGAGTGACCGAAATGCCTACGGTAGGCGCGACTCAGGTCGTTCGCGTGCTCATAGCCGAGCGCATACGCCGTCTCCTTGACCGAGTGCCCGGAGCCCTCGATCAACGTCTGCGCCTTCGCCATCCTGGTACGGTGGAACCACGTCAACGGGCTGAGGCCGACTTCGGCGACAACCAGCCGGTACAGCGTCGACTGCGAGACGTTGAGGTAGTCGCAGAGGCGCGCGATCGGCGCCTGACTGTCGAGGTGTGCGTCGATCCAGTGCCGCGCCAGGGTGACCAACTCCGACGGACCCGGGCTGTCGTCGCGCGTCTCCAGCAACTCGCGCTGGATGGTGGCCTCGAACAGGATGCGGCAGCCCTCGAGGTACGCCTGACCCGGTCCCGCCGATCGCAGCACCTCCCGGCGACAGAGGTCGTGCAGCAGCACGAACGGCTTGCGCTCGGGACGGGCGAGTCGGCGCGCGAGGTTCGCCGCCTGCAGGTCGGCGCCGGCCAGGGTGCCGGCGACCTCCCGCCACATCCACAGCAGGAACCTGCACGAGCCGGTCGCCGATCCCTTCCAGCCGAACGGGCACTCCGGCCCGATCACCGCCAGCGTGCCGGCCGGCATCGTCACTTCCTGGCGCCGCACCACCATCGTCGGCGCGCCTTCCTCGACAAGCACGCAGACCCACCCCTGATGCCGGCTGACCGGAATCGGTCGGCGATTGAAGTCGCGCGAGCCCCAGGCCAGGTAGAGCAACGGCAGGGCGGGGACCTCGTCGGCCTTCCAGAACGACCGGTCCCGCTCGGGAAGATAGAGGTGCTGGCGGACTGGCTGCGACATAGCATCACCATTCAATCAATTTCTGCGGCGCGTTCAAGACGAGCGCCACGCCAGCGGCGTGGGCTACCCTGTGGGGCACATGACACGCCAACGTAGTCGGCGACGTTTCCTGCAGGCCGCGGGCGCCCTGGCCACGGCCTCGGCCGGTCCCCTGCTGCTGCCGGCGCGACTGCGCGGTGCGCAGGCGCCATCCAACCGCGTCAACCTGGCCTTCATCGGTACCGGGCGTCAGGCGATGGGACTGAACATCCCCGAGTTCATCGTCGTGCCCGGCGTGCAGGTGGTGGCGGTATGCGACGCCGACAGCTGGCGGATGGGACAGGCCAAGGCGCTGGTCGAGGCCCACTACGCCAGGCAGTCGACCGCCGGCACCTACGTGGGCTGCGCGACCCACCGGGATTTCCGCGAGCTGCTGGCGCGCACCGACATCGACGCAGTGATGATCTCGACGCCGGACCACTGGCACGTGCCAATGGCCCTGGCGGCGCTGCGCGCGGGCAAGGATGTCGCGCTGGAGAAGCCGATCACGCGTTACATCGGCGACGGCCGCCGGCTGGTCGACCTGGTGGCGGCAAGGCAGCGCGTCTTCCGCGTCGACAGCGAGTTCCGGTCGCTCGAGCGCTTCCATCGCGCCGTCGAACTGGTGCGCAACGGCCGGATTGGCACGCTTCACACCATCCGGGTGTCGTCACCGAAAGAGGAGTTCCCTCAGGAGGCCGCCGTCGAGGCCCAGGCGCCGCCGGAGCTCGATTATCCGATGTGGCTCGGACCCGCCGAGCACGTGCCGTACATGCAGAAGCGCGTGCACAACCCACGCGACCTCAAGGGACGACCCGGCTGGTTCCGCAGCACCTTGTTTGCCGACGGCATGCTCACCAACTGGGGCGCCCATCTGATCGACATCTGCCAGTGGGCCAACGGCACCGAGCGGACTGGCCCGCTGGAGGTGACGGCGACCGGCAAGTTCCACGACGACCCGGTCTGGAACGTACTCGAGACCTTCGATGCCCGGTTCCGGTTCGCCAACGGCGTCGAGCTGTTCTACACCATGGATCAACCGCGGATCCGCTTCGAGGGCGACCAGGGCTGGCTGCAGGTGCACTACGCCACGTCGGCGGCACACCCCGAATTCCTCGAGGCCAGCAGCCCCGCCATCCTGCGCGCGCAACTGGGGCCGGGCGACGTCCGCTTCCCGTTGCGCAGCGAACGGCTCGACTTCATCGACGCGGTCAAGAGCCGGGGCCAGACGATGGAGGACGCCGAGGTCGGGCAGCGGACGATCTCGATTTGCCACCTCGCGCACATCGGCATCAAGCGCCAGGGGGCGACCCTGCAGTGGGATCCCGTCAAGGAACGCTTTCCCGTGGACGCTGCTGCGAATGCCCTCCTGACCGGTCCGGCGCTGCGCGCACCTTGGACCCTGGAGTGACAATGACCCGACTCGCGCTTGCACTTGCACTTGTTCTCGGTGTGTTCCCGTCGCACGGCGCCAGCGCGGCGCTGACGTTCTTCGTTCTCGAGCAAATCGACGACCGGTCGGCGGACTCGGGGCCGCAGAACACGCTCTCGGCCGCGGAGCGCGCGGCTGGGTGGCGGCTGTTGTTCGACGGCACCACCACGAAGGGTTGGCGTGGCTTCGCCAAGCCGGATTTCCCGGCTGCCGGCTGGGTCGTGGAGGACGGCACGCTCAAGTCACTGGGCCAGAAGGGCGGCGACATCATCACCACCGCCACCTTCGACGACTTCGAGTTCGCCTGGGAGTGGCGCCTGTCGCCCAGGGGCAACAGCGGCGTCAAGTACTTCGTCGACGAGCGACGCGGCAACGAGGGCGGGGCGATCGGGCACGAGTACCAGACCATCGACGACGACAACTACACGATGATGTCACTGACCGCGCTGCAGAAGACCGGCGCGTGGTACGACGTGCTGCCGCCGACGGCAGCGGCCGCCAGGCCGGTCGGCTCGTTCAACCAGTCGCGGCTGGTGGTGCGCGGCACCATCGTCGAGCACTGGCTGAACGGCACGCTGGTGCTGCGCTACGACATCACCAGGCCGGAGGCGGCGGCCGGGATCGCGAAGAGCAAGTTCAAGGACGTCAAGGGGTTCGCCGACAAGATCAGGACGCCGATCCTGCTCCAGGACCACGACACCGTGGTCTGGTTCCGCAACGTCAAGATTCGCGAACTGCCGGCAAGTTGACCCATCGCCCTGGTCAGAACTCGTCGAACGCGATGTCGCGCGGGGCGACATCGAACTCCCCGATCAGCATCGAGCGCGCGGACTGGATCATCATCGGCGGGCCGCACAGGTAGTACTCGGCGGATGAAGGGTCCGGATGGCGCACGAGGTGCTCGCGCCTGAGCACGTCATGGATGAAGCCGGCGTGTCCCGTCCAATCATCGCCGGGCAGCGGCGCCGACAGCGCGAGGTGAAATCGGAAGTTCGGCCAGCGCAACTCGAGAGCGCGGAAATCGTCCTCGTAGAAGATTTCCTGCCGCGAACGCGCGCCATACCAGTAGCTGACCTGCCGACCGGTCCGCAACGTGTCGAACAGATGCAGCAGGTGCGACCGGATCGGCGCCATCCCGGCGCCGCCACCGACGTAGATCATCTCGCGTTCGCCGTCGCGAATCAGGAAATCTCCGAACGGCCCGGTCACGGTGACGGTGTCGCCAGGTTCGAGGGCATGGACGTACGAGGAGCCAACGCCCGCGCCGCAGTCCAACCCCTGCGGCGGTACCGCCATGCGGACGTTGAATCGCAGCTCGCGCCGCGCTCCAGCCGGATCGTTGGCCAGCGAGTAGTTGCGACGGACCTCGATCGGGTTGCTGGCCTCGAGGTCGAACAGGTGATGCGCCCGCCACACTGCGGCGTAGGGCTCGTCGACGACGAAGTCGCGACACTGGATCCGATCGTAGGCCGGGATCCGCAACTGCATGTACTGCCCTGGCTGGAAGGACGGGACGTCCGCGCCTCTTGGCGCCAGCACCAGTTCGCGGACGAAGGTCGCGACGTTGCGGTTGCTGACCACCTGCAGTTCATACGTCTGACCAGCGACGCCGGTGCGCGGCCGCAGCCAGATCCGCCCGGCCTCGACCTTGGCCTCGTGCGTGCGCAGCGCGATGCATGCCGGCAGGCGGCGCGGCTCGCCGGTCGTGACGTCGAAGCGGCCATTGTGCTTCGGGCATTCGACGATCGTGCCTGTCACCAGGCCGTCGGCCAGGTGGGTGTTGCCATGCGTGCACATGCCGTCGGTGGCCCGCACGGTGCCATCGCCAGTGCGGTAGATGGCGTAGGTCTGCCGGTCGTGATCGAAGCGCAGCACGTCGTTGCGTGCCAGCACGCCGCTGGCACAGACGTCGACCCAGTCATTGACTGCTGCCGGTGACCTCGATGTCATCACAGGTCCACGCGGCCGTGCTCCGACCGGTCGTGCGGTGGGTGGCAGCGTCCGTCGCACGAAGTAGCCGGGGTCACGGATCTGGCGCAGCACGGCCGGGACGATCTCGCGGTATGCCGCGGTCAGACTCGGATACGGCGCCGGGCAGTCCTGCTTGACGATCTCGTGCAGGCGCGGCAACTGGTGGTACGGGACCATCGGGAACATGTGATGTTCCAGGTGGTAGTTCATGTTCCAGTACAGAAACCGGTGCACCGCGTTCATGTGGATGGTGCGGCAGTTGAGGCGATGGTCGAGCACGTTCTCGGCCAGCCCGGCGTGCTGGGTCCAGCCGTACACCGCCATCAGCCACGCACCGTACAGGTTCGGGCCGAGCACGAACACGAAAGGCAGCCAGGTCCGGCCGTACACGCACAGCGCCAGCATCGTCAGGAACACAGCCAGGTAGATTCGGGCGCGCAGGAACACGCGGCCGTACTCCGAGACCGGGATGAAGGTCGCCTCCTCGGCGGTGATCCGTCCCAGGCTGTGCAGCGTGATGTTGGAGACGTAGCGCCGGAACGCGCGGTAGTTGACGCACTTGAGCAGCATCGCCGGCAGATCGGGCGGCCGGGGCACGGCGATCTCCGGATCGCGCCCGACGATGATGGTGTCGCTGTGGTGGCGGGTGTGACTCCATCGCCAGGGCACCGACTCGCGCAGCACCATGAACGAGGCGACTTCGTAGAGCGCGTTGTTGAGCCAGTCGGTGCGGAACGCGGTGCCGTGACCGGCTTCGTGCCACCGCGCATCCGAGGCCGAGGCGTACAGCACGCCGTAGACCATCATCGGCACGACCGCCCACCAGGAGCCCCACAGTTGGACGGTGGCAATCCCGCTCACGAGGATCAGACCGAAGTAGATCGCGCAGTCGCGCAGCGCCGGCCCGTCACGACGCTCGAGCAGGTCTTTCAGTGTGTCCTTCGCCACCGGCGACACGTACCAGTCGGCCTCGGCCAGGCCGCGTGCGATTGCCAGCCGGGTGTCGGCGCCGACCAGGCTGTAATCCTTGCGGCGCGCCTCCTCCGCCTCCGTCTCCGAGCGCGTCCGGGTGGTGTGCATGGGCCGCTCTCAGCGTACCGCCACGAGGCAGGGCAGCAGCCCTAGGATCCATCGCTGCAGCAATTAGGCGACTGACGTTGCTAGGGCTGTGAGGTGCGTGCCGTAGGACCCGGCGGTCACCGGGGTGCCTGAGGTGTCCGGAGGCGGCAGGTCGCTCGGCATCGCTCTGGTGATGTTCTGGTATCGTGCAGCCTCCAACAGCTTAGTCGGGATCCGGCGGCGTGCTGCGACCGTCGGCGGACCCGAGAACCGAGGAGTCCATGCCGTATCGGTACCGTGTGCTGGCGATGCTGTTCGTGCTGTCGATGATCACCTATCTGGACCGGGTGTGCATCGCGGTGGCGGGCCCCGAAATCCAACGCGATCTGGGGTTGTCGGCGTCGCAATGGGGCTGGGTGCTCGGCATCTTCGCGCTGTCCTACGCGCTGTTCGAAATTCCGTCCGGCGCGCTCGGCGATCGGATTGGCCCGCGCAAGGTGCTGATGCGGATCGTGTTGTGGTGGTCGGCGTTCACGGCGGCCACCGGGCTGGTGTCGAACTACTACGTGCTGCTCTTCACCCGCTTTGCCTTCGGCGCGGGCGAGGCCGGCGCCTATCCGAACAGCTCGACCAGCATCTCGGCCTGGTTTCCGGTGGCCGAACGCGGCCGCGCGCATGGCGCCGTCTGGATGGGCAGCCGGATCGGCGGCGCGATGACGCCGCTGCTGGTGGTGCCGATCGTCGCCGTGTACGGCTGGCGCGCGGCGTTCTACATCTTCGGCGCGGTCGGGCTGTTTTGGGCGGTGGCCTGGTACGCGTGGTATCGCGACCGGCCGGCCGACAAGCCGGGCGTGTCGGCCGACGAACTGTCCGTGATCGGGACCCCGGTGATGACGGCGGTTCACACCGGTCTGCCGTGGCGCGCCGTCCTCCGGAGCCCGAACCTGTGGAAGATCATGGTGATGTAC
>JACDAO010000725.1 GCA_013695405.1 Acidobacteriota bacterium
GCTCGGGGATGCGGTCCCTGGGCCGGCCGTCGCGGCGCGGAAATCGCGGCTGCCCTGGCGCACGCGACGGCGGGATCGCAACCTCGAAACCGGTAAGCGTGATGTCGTCGACCCGTCGCGGCGCGCGCAGCAACTGACGCAGCGTGGTCGTGCCTTCGAAGCGGGCAATCCGCAACAGCGGCGCGACGTCGCGCCGGCCCTGGTGACGCACGACCAGCGGGCCGCCGCTGATCCGCACCTGCGCGCCGAGCGTGATTGTCAGTTCGCCGAGTTCGACCTCGCTGTCGAGCTGTCGCGACAACACCGTGATGACACGCGGACGAATCCAGCCGGCGATGCGTGGCGGCAGCAGCGCGGCGGCCAGGGCCGCCGTGATGATGAAGGCCGCCACCAGCACCGCCAGGGCGATGCCGACGCGCCGGAACCACCGGGAACGAGCCATCCTGCCGAGCGTACACCACGGCACCGGCGGGTCGGGAGAGTAGGATCGCGGCCATGCAGGACTTCGAGACACTCGGCGCGTTCTACCTCGGTCGCCCGTACGACCTCGCCACGCGCACCGCCGCACCGGCGCCATTGATGTACGACGCGCGCGACCTGCTGACACACGCGGTGTGCATCGGCATGACCGGCAGCGGCAAGACCGGCCTGTGCGTCGGCCTGATCGAGGAAGCCCTGATCGACGGCGTGCCGGCGATCATCATCGATCCCAAGGGCGATCTCGCGAACCTGGCGCTGACCTTCCCGACGCTCAGCGCCGAGGCGTTCGCGCCATGGGTGAACGCGGAGGACGCGCAACGGGCCGGGCTCGACGTCGCGGCGTACGCGGGCAAGGAGGCCGACACGTGGCGGGCCGGGCTGGCCAGTTGGGGCCAGTCGCCGGAGCGGATCGCCCGGCTTCGACAGGCGTCAGAGGTGACGATCTACACGCCCGGCAGCAGTGCTGGCGTGCCGGTCTCGATTTTCAAGTCGTTTGCCGCGCCGCCACCGGCCATCCGCGACGATCGCGAATTGCTGCGCGAGCGGTTGGCGACCACCGTCTCGAGCCTGCTCGGGCTGGCCGGCCTCACCGCCGATGCGCCGCAGTCGCGCGAGCACATCCTGCTGTCGACGCTGCTCGATGCGGGATGGCGGGACGGCCGCGACGTCGATCTGGTGTCGCTGATTCAGCAGATCCAGGCGCCGCCGATGAGCCGCGTCGGCGCCCTCGACCTGGAAGCGTTCTACCCGGCGCGCGAACGCTTCGCACTCGCGATGGCCCTCAACACCCTGCTGGCGGCGCCCGGCTTCGATCAGTGGATGACCGGCGAGGCGCTGGACATTGCCGCGATGCTGCGCACCCGCGACGGACGACCGCGGGCCGCCGTGTTCTCGATCGCGCACCTCAATGACGCCGAACGGATGTTCTTCGTGTCGCTGCTGCTGTCCGAGGTGCTCGGCTGGGTGCGCACCCAGAGCGGCACCACCAGCCTGCGCGCGCTGCTCTACATGGATGAAGTCGTCGGCTACCTGCCGCCGGTCGCCAACCCGCCGTCCAAGGCGCCGCTGCTGCTGCTGCTCAAGCAGGCCCGGGCCTTCGGCATGGGCGTGGTGCTGGCGACGCAGAACCCGATCGACCTGGACTACAAGGCGCTCTCCAACACCGGCACCTGGTTCATCGGACGGCTGCAGACCGAACGCGACAAGGCACGGGTACTCGAGGGCCTCGAAGGCGCGGGCGCCGGCGCCGCCGGCTTCGATCGGCAGGCGATGAGCCAGGTGCTCGCCGGGCTCGGCAGCCGGATCTTCCTGATGCACAACGTCCACGAGGATGCCCCGGTGACCTTCGAGACGCGGTGGACCCTGTCCTACCTGCGCGGGCCGTTGACGCGCATGCAGATCCGGCAACTGACGCCGGCGCCGCTGGTCGATCAGGCAGACCAGGCAGGCAAACCCGCGACCAGGACCCACGGCGCCCAGGCCACGGCCGCGCTGACCACGCCGCCGGTGCTGCCGCCAGGTGTCACCGCGCTGTTTGTGCCGCGGCGTGGCGACGCGGCGGGAGCGACGCTGGACTATGAGCCTGCGGTGTACGCCGCCGGCACGGTGCGCATCACCGACAGCAAGACCGCGCTCGATCACACCACCCCGGTGCAGGTGATCGTGCCGCTGCACGACGCGCCGGTGCCGCTGGCGCTGGCCGAGGCGGAAGCCGTCGACCTGACGCCTGGGGATCTCGAAGCCGAGCCTCGTGGTGCCGCCAGTTACGCGCCCCTGCCGGCGGCCGCGGTCACGCCGCGCAACCAGGACGCGTGGCGCAAGGTATTGGTCACGTGGCTCTACGACACCCACTCTCTGGCGCTGTGGCAGCACGCCGGCAGCGGCCTGCGCTCGAAGCCCGACGAGCAGGAGGGCGCCTTCCGGACTCGTGTCGCCGAACACCTGCGCGAGCAGCGCGATACGGCAGTCGATGCGTTGCGGAAAAAATACGGCGCGAAGATCAGCGTACAGCAGGAGCGTATCCGCAGGGCCGAGCAGCAGGTCGGCAAGCAGCAGCAGGACGTCACGCAGTCGGCGACCTCGGCGACGATGACCGTGGTCACCGGGGTCTTCGGCGCGCTGTTCGGGCGCAAGGCGTTCAGCGCCGCCAACGCGGGGCGTCTCGGCACCGCCGCGCGGGGGGCGGGTCGCGTGGTCAAGGAGCGGCAGGACGTCACGCGCGCGCAGGAGACGCTCGCCGCCGAACAGCAGAAGCTGGCCGACCTGCAGGCGGCAATCGAGGCCGACGTCTCCGCCGCCGCGGCGGCCGCCGACGGCGACCGCACCCCGGTGACGCCGCTGCTGCTGCGGCCGAAGAAGACCGGCATCACCGTGAGCGTCGTATCGCTGGTCTGGAACCCGCAGGACCGCAGCGCCGGCTGACCCCGGTATTTTGCAGTTGCGCGACGCCTGGCAGCTCGCTACATTCTGCTCCCCGAACCATCCATGCGGTCGAGCACATCCTCGCGCCCGATGACGTCACGGTGCAGGCAAGGCAAGGCGAGACCACCACGATCACCAGCAGCGACACGGGCGCCTACTCGGTGCCGTTCCTCAAACCTGGCTTCTACACTCTCCGAGCCGAACTGGCCGGGTTCAAGACCTACGTCCAGGAGAAGCTGGAGCTCTCGCTC
>JACDAO010000733.1 GCA_013695405.1 Acidobacteriota bacterium
GTGTTGCTGTCCTGCACCGTTTCGCCGTTGAGGCGCGTCGCAATGCGCAGTGCGTTGGGATTGGGAATCTCGTCGGGGGTCACGAGCACTGGACCGATGGGCGCAAAGGTGTCGAAGGTCTTGCCGCGACTCCACTGGCTGCCGCCACGCGTGATCTGCCAGTCGCGGGCACTGACGTCGTTGGCGCAGGTGTAACCGAGCACGTAGTCCAGGGCCTGGTCGGGCGAGACGTTCTTGCAACGCCGGCCGATCACCACGGCGAGTTCGCACTCGTAGTCGACCTGGTCGCTGGCCAGGTGGCGCGGCAGTTCGATCGGACCGCCGGGACGCTGGACCGCGTTGGGTCCCTTGGCGAAGACGACCGGCTGCTCGGGCAGCTTCGCGCCGGTTTCCTCGGCGTGGCGACGGTAGTTGAGGCCGATGCACCAGATCATCACCGGGTCGATCGGCGCCAGCAGTCCGGTGATCCGGACGACGGTGTCGGTCTCGGTGATCTGCCCGTACAGATCGCCCGCCAGCAGGCGATACTCGCCGTCTCCCGCCTCGGTGGCGTAGGCGACCGTTCCATCTCCTGTCAGGCACCGCAGGATGCGCATGGCGCACATCATACAGAGATGCTGACCGACCAGCAGTTCCTCGAGGCGTTCGACGCCGGCACCCTCGAACCCTCGGCATTCGACCACCGGGCGCACTTCCGCGCCGCCTGGCTGTGCCTGCGCGCCGCGCCATTCCGCGACGCCGTCGGCCGCTTGCGACGCGGCCTGAAGCGGCTGGCGATCCAGGCCGGGCAGCCGCAGCGGTATCACGAGACGATCACGGTGGCGTTTGCGCGATTGATCCACCGCCAGATGCGGTATCTCGGGCACACCACGTGGGACGAGTTCCAGGCCCGCTCGCCGGAATTGCTGGCGCCAGATCTCGGCGCGCTGCGCGAACTGTACGGTGCCGACGTGCTCGAGTCGCCGGATGCGCGCCGGCAGTTCGTGCCGCCGGCCTCGTGGAATGTCGCTGCCGTTGACCGCTTTCTGCAGGAGTTCGCCGAGTACCAGGCCCGCCTCGACGTCTCGGCCGCGCACGACGCCGCCGGGCCGTCAGCGGCTGGAGCGGTGCTGCCGCCAGAACCGGTCTGTGTCACTGCGGTGCTGGTCGTGGTCGACGTGCAACGCGCGGCGCGCTGGTATGCGGAGGCGTTCGGCTTCGACGTCGCGCCGTTCCCGGAGCAGCCGCCCTATCGCTTCGCACTGCTCTCGCGTGGGGGCGCCGAGCTGATGCTGCGCGCGGCCGAGCGACCCGACGACGTGCGGCCGGTGCCGGGCTGGACTCTCTACATCCGCCTGGCCGGCGGACGGATCCGCGAGCTGTTCGCGACGCTGGCCCAGAGCGGCGACGTGGTCCGGCCACTGCGCCGCATGCCGTACCGCGACGTCGAGTTCGAGATCCGCGATCTCGACGGCTACACCGTGGTGGTCAGCGAGCTGCTCGAGGAGGCCGACGACATCCCGTCGGCGCTCGAGGAGTCCCGCGCCGACCCGTGACTGTCGGACAAGTCCGACCGCTACGCCCTTCGACCTGGGGTCGGACACGTCCGACCGCTACGCCCTTCGACCTGGGGTTGGACACGTCCGACCGCTACGTCCCTCGGCGTGGCTCATAGACGACCGGCGGGAACGCACCGCTGACCAGGGCGCGGCCCTGGGCCAGTGAACCAATCACGCCGCGCGCCACCAACTGCACGATCACGTTGCCGAGCGCCGTCGCCTCGACCGGTCCGGCCAGCACCCGGCAGCCGGTCGCATCGGCGGTCGCCTGGTTCAGCACGGCATTGCGCGCGCCACCGCCGATCACCCGGATCGTCGTCACGCGGGTGCTGGTCACGTCTTCGAGCTCCTGCAGCACGGAGCGGTACGCCTCGGCCAGGCTGTCAATCAGCACGCGCGCGACCTCGGCCGGCGACTCGGGTACCCTCTGGCTGCTCCGCGCGCAGCACGCCCGCACCGCCGCGGCATCCGGGCTGCGGTACAGCGACGGATCCTCCAGATCGATGACCGCGCCGCCCGCGGGCCGCGTGGCGGCTGCCGCGAGCAGGTCGTCGAGGATGATGGAACGGCCCTCAGCGCGCCAGTCGCGGAGGCAGCCTTCGAGTACCCACAGGCCGGTGATGTTGCGCAGCAGGCGTGTGGTTCCGGCGACGCCCCCTTCGTTGGTGAAGTTGTGCGCCTGCGCGGTCGCCGACACGATCGGCGCCCCGACCTCGATGCCGAGCAACGACCAGGTGCCCGAACTCAGGAACGCCACCTCGCCGCCCGAGTCGATCGCGGCCACCGCCGATCCGGTGTCGTGACAGGCCGGTGCGATCACCGGCACGCCGCGCAAGCCCGGCACGCGGGTGACGCACCCTGCGATCGGCGCGCCCAGCAGGGTGCCAGGTTCGACGATCGCCGGCAGCATGTGAGACGGCACGCCGAGCGTGTCCAGCAGCGACGTCGCCCAGGTCCGCGTCCGCCAGTCGATCATCTGAGTCGTGGTCCCGTTGGTGAACTCGACGCCCCGCGCGCCAGTCAGCCAGCCATGCAGCAGATCCGGCATCGTCAACAGCGTGGCGGTGCGGGCGAGGCGGTCGGGCGCGTCGCGCTGTTCGGCGACCAACTGGTAGAGGGTGTTGAACGGCAGGAACTGGATACCGGTGCGGTCGTAGATCGCGGTCCGCCCGAGCTGTGCGATCACCCGATCCATCACGCCGTCGGTGCGGACGTCACGGTAGTGGAAGGGCAGGCCGAGCAGGTCGCCGTCGGCGTCGAGCAGACCGTAGTCCACGCCCCAGGTGTCGATGCCGAGACTGGCCAGCGCGCCGCGCGCGGACGCGGCAGCCAGGCCAGTCAGCAGCTCGTCGAACAGGCGGGGCGCGTCCCAGTGCAGGCCGTCGACCTGGGAGACCGTCGGCGTCGCGAAGCGGTGGACCTCGTCGAGCGTCAGCGTGCCGGCGCCGGGATAGACGCTGGCGAGCATCACCCGGCCGCTGGTGGCGCCGAGGTCGCAGGCGGCGACGTGATGCAGCGTCGACGACCTCACGCGTACGTGGTGACCGACGAGAGGTTGCGATCGCCGCGCAGGCGGGTGATCTCCTCGAGATAGCCGCTCTCGCGAAACGCCTGCAGCGGATCGGCCGGCAAGCCTCGTGCCTCGGCCCAGGCCGCGACCAGCGGGCGGGAGTCGACCGCGAAGGCATCGGTCAGGCACCGCTCGGCGTCCACCAGGCGGCAGGCGCGCTGGTGCTCGACCAGTGCTGCGCGATCGACCAGTGCGGCCTTGACCCACAGCTCCTGCGCGGTGCGCACCGTCTGCACCATCGCCTCGATCTTGCCCTTCAGGTTGTGGCTCTGGTCGACCATGAAGGCGAGGTCGGCCGGCTGACCCTGCTCCCAGGCGTACTGCTGCAGTTCGTGAAAGATTCTGAACACCTGATACGGATCGATCGAGCCAAGGGTCAAGTCGTCGTCGGCATAGCGCCGGTCGTTGAAGTGGAAGCCGCCGAGGCGCTGCTCGTCGAGCAGCCAGGCGACGATCTGTTCGATGTTCTGGCCCTGGTAGTGGTGGCCCGTGTCGACCAGCACGTGGGCGTGCGGTCCCGCCTCGCGCGCCAGCAGCAGCGCCATGCCCCAGTCGGCGATGTCGGTGTGGTAGAAGGCCGGCTCGAACGGCTTGTACTCGACCAGCAGGCGCTGGCCAGGACCAAGCCGCTCGTGCAGCATGCCGAGCGCCTCGGCGAACCACTGCTTGCGGCGTCGGATATGTTGGGTGCCCGGGTAGTTCGACCCGTCGGCGAACCACAGCGACAGGTCGCGCGAGCCGAGTTGCCGCGCGATCTCGACGCTTTCGCGCAGGTGCGACATCGCCTCGGCTCGCACCGCCGGATCGGGATTGCCGATCGAGCCGTGCTTGTAGCGCTGATCCTGGAACAAGTTGGGATTGATCGCGCCGGCACGGATGCCGTAGCGCTGTTCGAGCGCCTGCACCCGCGGCACCTCGTCGACGCCGCCTGGCACATCCCAGAGCACGTGCAGGGCCAGCGTCGGGCAGGCGCCGGTCACGCGATGGACCTGCGCGGCGTCGGCGAACTTCTCCTCGATTGTGCCTGCCGCCGCGGCCTGCAGGAACTTGCCGAAGCGCGTGCCGGTGTTGGCAAAGCCCCACGACGGCAACTCGATCGCCAGCCGATCGAGTGCCGCCACGGCGATCTCGTGATGCGCGTGCGGACCCATGGGTTCTCCTGTGCGGGGCACGATACCACCGCGCTCACGCTACACTCCGACCATGCTCCAACCCAGCACTGGCGGCGCCGCGGACGCCGCGGGCGTGGCCACGCCGCCGGCCGCCGCGCATCTGGACGCGCTGTACGAGTTCGATCGCGAGCCGGTCACCGACGACCGGCTGGTCGGCCCCGGCTACTTCGCCGGCTCGTTTGCCGGCGAACACGTCGCGGCGACCGAGTTCGTGATCGGCGTCACCTTCGTCAACTGGGGTGCCAGTGTCATCGACATATTCCTCGGCCTGGCGGTCGGCAACGCGCTCGCGGTGCTGACGTGGACGCTGCTGTGCGCGCCGATCGCGGTCGAGACGCGGCTGACGCTGTACTGGTATCTGCGCAGCATCGGCGGCCCGTGGCTGACCGTGGTCTACAACCTGCTCAACGCGGTGCTGTTCTGCATCCTTGCCGGCTGCATGATCACGGTCTCGGCCTCGGCGGCGCGTATTCCGTTCGGGATCGCGCCGCAGGTGCACTGGTATCCCACCGACCCGTGGTTCGTGCTGGTGGTGCTGGTGGTCGGCGCGGTCGTGGTCGCCCTGGCGATGGCCGGCTTCAAGCGCCTGGCGGCCTTCTCCTCAGTCTGCTCGCCGTGGATGCTGCTGATGTTCCTGGCTGGCGCGCTGGTCGCGATGCCGCACTTGATGGCGGCGGCCGGGGTCACCAAGATCACCACCCTGGCCGACTTCTTCACCGTGGTCGGGCGGGTGGTCTGGACCGGTCGCACTCCCGATGGCAGCGCGCCGCTCGGCTTCTGGAAGATCGCGGCGTTCGCCTGGATCTGCAACCTGGCGATGCACGGCGGACTGTCGGACATGGCGCTGTTTCGCTACGCGCGATCGGCCCGATACGGGTTGTTCTCGGCGGTCGGGATGTTCGTCGGCCACTACCTGGCGTGGATGTGCGCCGGCATGATGGGCGTCGGCGCGGCGCTGCTGGTCGATGCGCCGCTGGCCGGGCTCGACTCCGGGGAAGTCGCCTATCGCACGCTCGGCTGGGCCGGGATTCTCGCGGTGACCGCCGCGGGGTGGACCACGTCCAATCCGACCCTGTATCGCGCCGGCCTGGCCTTGCAGGCAGTGACGCCAAACTGGTCGCGCGCGCGCGTCACGCTGGTCGCCGGCATCGCCACCACCCTGATTGCCTGCTTTCCCTTCGTCTTCACTCGGTTGCTCGACTTCGTCGGCTGGTACGGCCTGTTGCTGGCGCCGGCCGGCGCCATCGTCCTGACCGAGCACTACCTCTTTCCGCGGATCGGTCTGACCCGCTACTGGGTGCAGCACCAGGGCAAGTCGCTGAACGTGCCGGCGCTGGTCGCCTGGGTGGCGTCGGTGGTGATGGCGCTGGTGCTCGAACGCACCGGCACGGTGCACCTCTTCTACCTGTTCCTGCCGGTCTACCTGCTCACGGCGCTGCTGTATACCGGTCTGGCCGCTCTGTCCGGCGCTCGCGTGCCGGGGCCGGCCGGTGCGGTGCCGGTGTTCACCCAACGCCGCGTGCCCCAGGCGCTGCCCGCATCAGCACCGGCGGTCCCGCGCCCGACGCCCTACCTGCTCGGCGCCTTCTCGCTC
>JACDAO010000751.1 GCA_013695405.1 Acidobacteriota bacterium
GGCCTGGCGGGTCCGGTGGCCCGTGCCGGCGTCGTCGCGTTGGCCGCAGGCGCCGGGAACGGCAGCACGTCTGGCATCACCCGCACGCCGGTCGAGAAGATCAGCGGCGCCGGGCCGTCCGAGTCGAACGTCACTTCGAGGAAGCCGGCGGTCCAGCCCTTGTCGGGCGCGACCACGGCGGCTCGATACGCGCCGTCCGGATCGCGCGTCACCTCGGTGCCCTTCCAGACCGGACCCAGGGTCTCGAGGCGGAAGTCTCGCGCCGCCGGATTGGTCGCCTGCCAGAACGTCACCTTCCGCGGCGCGCTTTCGGGCGTGATCTGGAGGTGGCCGTCAACGCCAGCGGTCCAGGTGAACTTCGGCCGCGCGACGCCCTTGACCAGCGCTCCGTAGTACGCGATCAATCCCTCGGCCGCGTTGCTGCCGCGCAGCGAGTGATCGGCATTGGGCACGTAGCGCAGGTAGCTCTCACCCTTCAGGTCGCCGAAGTAGAACTGCCACGAGTCGGGCAGGAAGAACTGATCGCCGCTGGCGTTGACGAGGTACTTCGGGATCGTCAACCGGTCCCGGTATGAGTAGGGTTCGGTCAACGCGAGCAGGTCGCGAAAGCGTGGCTCGCCCACCCGCCCCATGATGCCGAACCTGACGTACTCCTCGACCGCCGGCGCCCAGAAACCGTACGCGCGCCAGTGGTGGACGAAGGACGGTTCGAGGTTGAGCAGATCGATCACCGCCGGCATGATCGCCACGACCCGGCCGTCGACCGCCGCGGTGGTCCACGTGGTCCAACCGCGCTTCGATCCGCCCGACACGACGAAGCGTGTCAGTGCCCGTCGGCCGCCCTCGGGCGACTGCGCGAACGCCTGCACCGTGTCGATCGCCCGCACCGCGGCCTTGGTCATCGGGAAGCGCGCCAGCCACTGCTCGTCGCCGCCCTTCAGGAACTTGTCCCAGCCGTACGCAATCAGGTCGTCCTCGACCCGTGGCACGCCGTCGGCAAAGGTCAACGGCTGATTCGGGATCATGCGGACCTCGGCAACGATCGTGTTGGTCCTGGCCGCCATCGCCGCCAGCATCGGATCGAGCTTGGGTAACTCCGTCTTGTCGTTGCTGCCGCCGGCGATCAACAGCAGCGACATGTCGCTGACGACGGTAGACGGGCGAACGACGGTGAGCCAGTGGCGCCAGATGGTGCGATGGACCTCGCTGTCCGTGCGCCAGGTCTGCGACGTCATGTCGATGACCGTGATCGTCAGGTCCCCCTCCTGGCGTGTGCTGACGACCTTCCACTGGTAGGCGGGGTCTGGCGTGGCGATGTAGCGGTCGAGCGGCGTGGCCGCCGGTGACGACGCCGGGACACGCAGGCTCTGCGCTGACAGCGGCGCATAGGCGAGCAGCGAAACCAGCAGGATGGGCAGCAGTCGGCTTGTCATGTGTATTCGATCCGAATCAGAGGGCGGCAGCGGGCTGAAGTGTATCAAGCCACCCGGCGACGGCTGAGACCACCGTCGCGTACACGTCGGCCTGGCGTGCGTCGCGGGCGCGGACCTCGAAGCCGTGGCCACCGCCCGGGACCCGAACCAGTGCGGGGTACGCGCCGGCGGCGGCGAACTCGCGCTCGACCTCGTCGGGGCTTCCGAACGGATCGCGCTCGCCCTGCACCACCAGCAGGGGCACCCGGATGGCCGACAGATGATCGACGCGCAGTTGTTCCGGCTTGCCAGGCGGGTGCAGCGGGTAGCCGAGCGCGACCACACCGCGTACCGACGCCGGTGGCGCCGACTCGGCCATCAGCATGGTGGCCATCCGGCCACCCATCGACTTGCCGCCAATCGCCAGTCCGATTCCGGGCTCGGCAGCGGCCACCGCCTCGACGACCGTTCGCCACGCGGCGAGCAGGCCCGGGGCCCGGTCGGGCACTTTCCGGCCGGCCGTCATGTAAGGAAAGTCGAACGTCACGACCCGGATGCCGGCGGCGGCGAGCGCTTCGGCGCGCGCCTGCATCCACGGGTGCGCCTGACCGGCGCCCGCGCCGTGGGCCAGGATCACCGTATGGCGAACCGCTGCGGTCGGGTCGTACCGCCGGGCCGGAATCGGCTGGTCGGGACCTGCGATGTCGAACGTGGTCATGGTGTTGCGGCGCGCGCTCTCCTCGCTTTCGGCCCGATTATCGCCGGGGTCGAGTCGTTACCCGTTGCCCCTCGCCACGTCCCGGCGCAGAATGACCGCATGCACGACCGACGAGCCTTTCTGGCCTGCGTGGCGGCCTTGGCCGCGATGCCGGTGGCGGGCGGCACTCAGGACATCGAGGGCACGGTCGACACCGTGACCGGCCCGATTCCAGCCCGCGACCTCGGCATGGTGCTGATGCACGAGCACGTGATGGTCGATTTCGTCGGCGCTGAGCAGGTCAGCCGCAGCCGCTACAACGCCGACGAGGTGTTCGATGTCGCCTTGCCCCACCTGCGCGAGGTCCGCGACCTCGGCTGCCGGACGCTGGTCGAATGCACGCCGGTGTTTCTCGGGCGCAACGTCTCGCTGCTGGTTCGGCTCGCCCGCGCCGCCGACCTGCACATCGTCACCAACACCGGCTACTACGGCGCCGCTGCCGACAAGTACTTGCCGGCGCATGCATTCAAGGAATCGGCGCAGCAGTTGGCGCAGCGCTGGATCGACGAGCAGCGGCGCGGCATCGACGGCAGTGACATCCGGCCCGGGTTCATGAAGATCGGCGTCGACGCGGGGCCGTTGTCGGAGGTCGATCGCAAGCTGGTCGAGGCGGCCGGGCTGGCCCACAAGGCCACGGGCTTGCCGATTGCCGCGCACACCGGCGACGGCGTCGCCGCGCTCGCCGAACTCGACGTGCTGGCATCGCAAGGCGTGTCACTCGACGCGTTCATCTGGGTCCACGCCCAGAGCGAGCAGGACGACGCGGTGTTGCGGCGAGCGGCGGAACGTGGCGCCTGGATCGAGTTCGACGGGGTCGGCCCTGACAGCCTCGACCGGCATCTGCACCTGGTGCGGATGATGGCCGACGCCGGACACCTGTCGCGCGTCCTGATCTCGCACGACGCTGGCTGGTATCACGTCGGCGAGCCCGGCGGAGGCTCGTTCCGGCCGTTCGCGACGGTGTTGCGGAGCCTGGTGCCGGCGGTGCGCGAGGCACTTGGCGAGGCGGCGGTGACCCAGTTACTGGTGACCAATCCGGCGCGCGCGCTGGCTCGGCGCGGGTGAGCGACCCGTCGTTCGACGTGTTTGGACAGCTGGCCGATACGCGCGGGTTGCGCGAGGCCGAGCTGTTCGTGGTCGAGGGCCGTCAGAACGTCGCGCACCTGTTGACTACGGAACTGGAGATCCTTTCGCTGTTGGCCACACCCGCGGCGATAGCCGTGCTCGGTGCGGCGG
>JACDAO010000754.1 GCA_013695405.1 Acidobacteriota bacterium
ACGGTGGACAGCGTGCTCGGCCAGACCGTCCCGCCCGCCGAGTGGATCATTCTGCGCAACGGGCCCGTCGAGGCCGACGTCGAGGCCGTGCTCGCCCGGGCGCGGTCGGCCGCCTTCGTGCGCGTGATCGATGTCGCCGAGAACGCCGGCATCATCGGCGCGATGCGCCTGTGCCTTCAAGCGGCGACGGCCGCGTACCTGCTTCCCCTGGACGCCGACGACCTGCTCGAACGCGACGCACTCGAGGTACTCGCGTCCTGGGCCTCTGAGCACCAGGCCGACGTCGTCTTCTCGGACGAAGACCTGCTCACCAACGACATACCGGAGCACCCCTTCCTCCGGCCCGGCTTCGATCCGGTGCTGCATGCCGAATCCGCGTATGTCTGGCACGCCTGCCTGTTCCGCCGCGACCGTGCCCTGGCGCATGCATGACGCATCGCACAGCAACAGTGGCCAGCAGCATCCGGGCACCCTCGCGTCGACGCGCCATCTGCTCGAGCGCACGATCGCCACCCTGTCGCATCCCGAGCGCTATCGCGTGGCGGAGTTCCCGCGTCATCGCGGGCTGCAGGAGTGGTACATCGAGCGGCTTCCCGTGCAGGCGCCGTCGCTGGCACTGGTCCACGTGCGCGACGAGAGCAGTGACGGTGAGCTGATGACCGACGTGCCCGCCGTCAGCCGGCTGACCGTCGAGGCCGGTCCCGGCCTTCGAGCTGGCCTGGCCCGCGCGATCGCCGACTTGCCGCCGGAGACTCTCGTCGCGATTGTCGCCGGCGCCGTCGCCGAGGTGCCAGCCGCGGGCGTGTGGGACGCAATCAAGCTGTTCGAGATGCACCCGGCAGTCCAGGCGGTGGGGGGCGGCAGGGGCTGAGCCCTGGTCCGTGGTCTTGCCGCTGGCCATGCCGCCACAGACGGGCGGAATCATCACGCGCGTCGAAGTTCACCAGTTGCCGGACTCGTCGGACCCGGCGGCCGTGAAGATCGCCGGGGCGCGATTCCAGGCTCGCCTGACCTCGGACGACGAAATCTCGCCGATGGTCTGCTCTTACCCCTAGCTGACGAGGCCACGTCAGATCGTCCGCTCTCCTAGCGCGGTTGGTGGCCGGCGCCGCCGACGTGGATCTGCTCGCGGGCGGTGCGTTCGACGACAGAGGCCCTGCCTTGACCGTTTGGATGGTCTGATCTGGTGGGGAATATAGTCACGTGAGCGAGCGTTTCTGGTGTGGCAGGTGGGTGCTGGTGACCGGAGACGTCAGCTCCTCGGAGTGGTACCGCGCCCATCGTGGCGCCGGCACGGGGTACTCTTTCCCCGGCGCGCACTGCTGACGGCGCACCCACAGGCGCTCGATGTCCCCGTTCCTGCTGTTCGTCCTCGCTTTCGGACTGTCGTTCGTGCTGGTGCCGCCGCTGCGTCGCGTGGCCTTCGCGACCGGCATGGTTGCCCATCCCGCCGCGGACCGTTGGAATCGACAGGCCGTGCCGCTGCTCGGTGGCCTGGCCTTAATGGCCGGGGTGTGGGTCAGTGTCGGGGTGAGCCAGGGGGCAGGCCGTGCCACGCTGACCGTGCTCGGTTCAGCCACGCTCCTCGGCCTGGTGGGGCTCTTCGACGATATCCGGCCACTCCGGCCGGCCACCAAGCTCGCCTGGCAGATCATCGTGGCGGCGCTCGTCGTCACGATGGACCTGCGCCTCGGGCTGTCGTCGATCGTCCTGCTTGATCTCGGGCTCACCATGCTGTGGCTGGTGGCGCTGTCGAACGCCTTCAACCTGCTGGACAACATGGACGGCCTTGCGGCCGGCATCGCCGCGATTGCGCTGGGCTTCCGCTTCGTCTTCCTGGCCGGACCGGGCAACACTGAGGCGGCGGTGCTGGTCCTGGCGTTGCTCGGTGCGTCGCTGGGCTTCCTCGTGTTCAACTTCGCGCCGGCCCGCATCTTCATGGGCGATGCAGGCAGCATGTTTCTCGGCTTCGCCGTCGCTGGAACGAGCCTGGTCGGCGACTGGCCCTACTCGCGGGCGACCTCGGCCACCGTCTTCCTGCCGCTGCTGCTGACGGTGGTGCCACTCTTCGACGCCACCTTTGTCACCGTCGCGCGAACGCTGGCCGGGCGGCCGGTCTACATGGGTGGCCGCGATCACACGTCGCATCGACTGGTGGCGCTCGGCCTGAGCGAACGCTCCGCGGTCCTCGTACTGTATCTGCTCGCAACCCTCGGCGGCGCCACCGCCTACACGAGCTATCGCTACGGCTGGTCCTACGGCGGCGTGCTCAGCCT
>JACDAO010000790.1 GCA_013695405.1 Acidobacteriota bacterium
ACGGTGCTCACTCCCGAGCAGCGTGAAGCGGTGGCGCTGGAGGTCGAGGGTGTGCGCGAGTCGACCCTGACCGCCGTCAACACCAGCTATCGCGGCATGTACCTGTTTGCCGGGTCGCGATCGACCACGGCTCCCTACACCAGGAGCGGCAGCACCGTCTCGGCGTACCAGGGCGATACGACGGTCGTGTCGGTCGACATCGCGCGCACCTCGTCGACGGCGATTTCAGTCGACGCCGGCGCCATGTTGCAGGGTGGGGCGGCCAACGACGTCTTCGAGACGCTGGCTGCACTGGCCGCAGCGGTGCGGACCGGCGACATGACCGCGATCGACGCGGGGCTGACCGAGATCGACGCGGCATTCGAGCGGGTCACGCAGGTCCAGAGCCGGGTCGGCGCGGCGTTGAGCGCGCTGCCCGGCGAGCGCGCACGGCTCGACGAATTGCGCCGCGCCAGCGACACCCGACGGTCGCAGGCCGAGGAAATCAGCCTGTCGGCGGCGATCACCGAGATGACCCGCGCCCAGCAGGCGCAGCAGGCCGCGATCGCTGCCACCGGCACCACCCAGCAGGTCACGCTCCTGGATTACCTTCGATGAGTGGACCAACACCTTCCGCCGGCGTCACCCGCGTCGAAACCGCCTTCGGCAGCTTCGACGTCGCCGCCGATCAGATCCTGTCGTTCCCGGCCGGGATGCCGGGCTTCGAGGAATGCCGCCGCTTCGTGGTGCTGTCCTCGCGCGAACTCGAGCCGTTCCAGTGCCTGCAGTCGGTCGAGGGACCGACCGCGTCGTTCCTCGTGGTCGATCCGCGGCGGGCGTTCCCGGACTATCGCTGCGTCCTGTCCGAGGTCGATCGCGCCAGGATGGGGCAGCCCGACGAGGCCGGCCTGGTGTGGCTGGCGATCGTCACGGTGCAGGCCGACCAGACCATGGTCAACCTGCGCGCGCCAGTGGTGGTCAATCCCACGCGGATGATCGGCTTCCAGTTGATGCCGTCCAACAGCCTCTATCCGCTGCGGTTCGAGCTCACTCGACTGCACTGACCCGGACCCGCCGTGCTGGTCTTCACCCGCCGCCGCAACGAAGCCATCATCGTCGCTGATGGCATCGAGATCAGGGTCCTCCGCGTCAGCAAGGACGCGGTGCGGCTCGGCGTCAGCGCCCCGGCCGACGTCCCGGTGCACCGGCAGGAAATCTACGACCAGATCCGCGAGGAGAACCGCCGCGCCGCCTCATCGCCGGCGACGTTGCCAGCCGTCCTCGGCCAGGTGGCCAGGCGCAGCGAGGAGCCGGCATGAAGCTCGACGACTGGCGCAACCTGCCCTCGACGGCGATGACTCCGGTCTACGAGGCCGAGCGGCTGCGCTGGGCGCACAGCCTGCAGTGGGACCTGGCGCCGACGCTGCGGACCCTCGAGCGGGCCCGCGCCGACGGCACGCTGCCTGGCCTGGTCGTCCGCGGCCCAGGCCAGAGCGTGGTCGGCTGGAGTTACTTCCTGGTCCAGCACGGTGTGCTGCAGGTCGGCGCGCTGCACGCGCGCACCGCCGACGGCGTGCGCCTGCTGCTCGACGCGATCTTCAAGACGCCCGAGGCATCGCTGGCCCACGAGGCGCTGCTGTTCGTCTATCCCGACAGCCCGGCCTGCGAGAGCGCCCTGCAGCGGCGCCGGTTTGCCGTGACCCGCTACTGGTACATGCGGAGGATGATCGATCGGAGCTGCGTCGCCGCGACCGACCCGCGGCTGCAGCCGATGCGCGACCTCGATGGCCCCGATGTGGTGCGACTGCTGTCGCGGGCCTACGCCGGAGTACCGGCGGCGCGCTGCTTCGCGCCGCATGGGCGGATCGACGAGTGGGCCCAGTACCTGTCGCAGCTGACCCATGGCACCGCCCTCGGCCGGCTGGTCGCCGAGGCCAGTCTGGTGGCACCAGGCGATCAGCCGGGCCGCCTCCACGGCGCCGCGGTGGTGACCGATCTGTCCGCCTCGACCCTGCACCTGGCCCAGCTCGCGGTCGATCCCGGCGCGCGCCGCGGTGGCCTGGGCGCGCGGATGCTCGACGCGATGCTGGCCTTCGGCCTCACCCGCCAGCGCTCGGTCGCGACCCTGTTGGTGAGCGAGGACAACCTGCCCGCGCGCGCACTCTACGATGCCCGCGGCTTCGTGCCGACCGGGTACTTTCTGCACGCCGAGCGTCCGCTCGGTCGTCGCGTCCTGACCCCGACGGTGCCGTCGGTCAGTCGCGTTTCCGCCTGATTCCTTGCCGTCGTGGCGCGTCGGGTGCGTGGGGCGGCGTCAGCCACGCTGCGCGAACAGCCCCGAGGAGCCGTGCGGCTGCTGCAGCACGCGACGGTAGGCGGCCAGCGTCGCCTCTCCGGTCTCGAGGCTCTGCGACGCGGCGCGACGGTCGCGTTCGGCGCGGGTCAGCGCCTGCAAGCTCTCGGCATCGGCGTGCATGATGCGCGCGACCTGCTCGCCGGCGAGGCGATGCCGGTCCGCGACGCCGTCGAAGCCGGCGAGCGCCCGGGCCTCGACGACGCGGTCGGCAATCTGCTGGCGGAGCGGTGCGAGCTGCAGTTCGAGGGCGAACAGCGTCGCCAACTGGCGCTCCCGGTCCTCCGCGAGCACGGTCAGGGCCTCGGGGTCGTGGGGGTGGGGGAGTGCGCGCTGTTGGACCGACAGCGTCTCGAGGTGGTCGAGCAACTGCAGGGTGGTGTCCAGCCCCGTACGGTAGTCGGTCAGGACCCTGGCCAGGTCAGCGCTCACGTCGTCAGCCTCCCGGCTGGTCCCGATCAGGCGGCCGTGGTCGGTTGCGTCGCCACCGCGGCCCACGCGTCGCGCAGCGGCATCAGCAGCCGGATGCTCTCGTCCAGGCCGGAGACATCGCGCCTCGCGTTGGCGTCCAGGCAGCGCGTGTGGATGTAAGTGTAGAGGCCGTCGAGCCGTTCGGCAACCTCGCCGCCCGCCTCCATGTTCAGCATGTTCTGCAGTTCGCCGACGATCGCCAGGCCACGCGAGAGCGCGTCTCTCTTGGTGGCCAGGTCGCCGGTCTGCATCGCGTCGCGGGCCTGTCCCAGGAACCGGATCGCACCGTCGTACAGCAGCACCACCAGTTCCATCGAGGTGCGCGAGTGCACCTGCGTCTGCAGGTAGGCGTCGGCTCCGCGGCTGTGCCTGGCGGCGATGACCGTGAACGGCGCGGTATGAGCGAGCAGAGTCGACATAGGGGAAGGCGTGGACCGGGCGTTAGAACTTCGACACCGAGTTGCCGAGTGAGCCGAGCTGGCCCATCGAGGCGTTGAGCTGCGCAATCGCCAGATCGGTGGCGATGAATTCCTTGTGCAGGGCTTCCTTGCGAATGGCCAGGCGACGCTCGAGTTCGGCGATCCGGTTGGCCACCTTGCCGAGCTGATTGCTCAGACGGGTCTGGGCCGTCGGGATCAGCCCGCCGCCGGCGGTGTAGTTGCTGATCGCGGTGGTGACGCGGTCAAACGCGCCCGCGCCGGTGCCGGCACCCTGGAACAGCGCCAGTACGCCCGCGCGATCGGTTGACAGGGCCTTCTGCAGATCGGCGTTGCGGAACTCCAGCAGGCCGGTGCGATTGAACGCCAGGCCGAC
>JACDAO010000805.1 GCA_013695405.1 Acidobacteriota bacterium
CGCTTCCTCGAGGGACGAGCCGCCTCGATTGAGTCCGGTATCGGCGACGACTCGGGCACGGCCGGCATGAGCGT
Organism: Acidobacteriota bacterium; assembly: GCA_013695405.1. Lineage (GTDB taxonomy): Bacteria > Acidobacteriota > Vicinamibacteria > Vicinamibacterales > Vicinamibacteraceae > Luteitalea. The sequence goes on from JACDAO010000805.1 coordinate 75, forward strand.
GCTGAAGCAGGACTTCGCCGAGGTGCTGCCGGTATTCGCGGACGTGCTGCGTCAGCCTCGCTTCGATCAGGGTCGTCTCGAGGTCGCCAAGCGCGGGATCGAGGCCGGTATCGCCCGGCAGAACGACGATGCCGGCGGCATCGCCGCGCGTGAGTTCCGGAAACTGATCTACGGCGCTGAGTCACCGTTCGCCCGCGCCACCACCTACGCCTCGGTGCAGGCCATCACCCGTGACGACCTGGTCGCGTGGCACGCGCGCTACGTGCACCCGGACCAGACCATTCTGGCGGTCCATGGCGACATCAGCACCGCCGAGGCCGTGTCAGCGATCACCCGGGTGTTCGGCGACTGGGCACGTGGTCCGAAGCAGGCCGTGACCTTCCCGGAACCCCGCCGCGACTCCCCGATGGGCATCTACCAGGCGGTCAAGGCCGACGTGGCCCAGTCGTCGATTCGGATCGGGCACCAGGGCACGCTCAAGAGCACCGATCCCGATTACTACGCGGTGCAGGTGCTCAACGAAGTGCTGAGCGGCAGCTTCACGTCGCGGCTGTTCTCGCGGGTGCGCACCGAGAAGGGGCTGGCCTACTCGGTCGGCGGCGCGGTCGGCAGCGCCTATACGCGGATCGCGCCGTTCTCGATGTCGACCAGCACCAAGACCTCCACCACGGCGGAAACCATCGAGACGCTCGTCGCCGAGGCCAGCCGCATCATCAGCGAGCCGCCGACCACCGAGGAGATCACGCGAGCCCGGCAGTCGATCCTCAACTCGTTCGTGTTCAACTCGGCCACCACCGAGCAGGTTCTCGCGCAACAGGTCACGTACGAGTACTACGGGTTGCCCACCGACTGGCTGGAGCGCTATCGGGCCGGTATCGAGAAGGTCACTGCCGCCGATCTGGCGCGCGTGGCCAAGCAGTACATCCGCCCCGAGGCGTTCACGATCCTGGTAGTCGGGCCGACCGAAGGGCTCGATCGCCCACTGGCCAGCTTCGGCGCGGTCACGACGCTGGACATCTCAATCCCCGAGCCATCGACCGCGGGCCCGGCAGCGGCCACGGCTGGCGGGACGCCGGCACCGAGCTCGACGGCGGCCGCGGCCGCGGGTCGCGGGTTGATCGAGCAGGCGGTCACGGCGATGGGCGGCGCCGCAGCGCTCGACGCGGTCCGGACGTACCGGGAGGAGACCAGCGCGGCGATCACCACGCCGCAGGGCGACGTCGAGATTACCTCGACGATGACGGTGGCGCCTCCTGACCGGATCCGGCAGGAGATGTCGACGCCGATGGGGGCGATGACGCTGACGATCGCTGGCGGGTCGGGCGCCGTGCAGGGACCGCAGGGCACCCAGCCGCTGCCCGAGGCGCAGCGGACCCAGACCTTGCGGCAGGTCCAGCGCTCGCCGATCTTCCTGCTGCAGCGGCGCGCCACGCCGGGCTTCTCGGCGGTCAGCGCCGGCGAGGGCAAGGTCGGCGACACGCCGGTGACGCTGGTACGGGTCGAGGTCGACGGCGAGGCCTTGACGCTTGGCATCGATCCCGCGACCGGGCACCTGCGGAGCCTGCTGGGGCGCGCCACCGGCCCGACCGGCGCCCCGGCCGAGGTGCTGACCGAGTACGGCGACTACCGCGCCGCCGGGGGGCTCTCGGTGCCGCACGATCGCCGCAGCTCGATTGGAGGCACCACGGCGCAGCGGGTGACGGTCAAGAAGGTCGAGATCAATCCAACGGTCGCCGCCGACATGTTTGGCGCGCCGCCGGCGAAGTAGGAGCGTTCGGGCGGATTTCCCCTCCGGCTTCGTGCGTGCTAGCATACGGGATCGCTGCGGACCAGTCCGCGGCAACCGCGTGCTTGCACGGCCTCGTTCCGGCGTGATAGGCTCGCAAGGTTTTGTCGGGGTCAGGACGCCCTATCTGACCACGAGCCACGCGAAGTAGTGAGGCCCGGATCCCGGGCGTTGCGCCAGCTCATCGGAGCACGGGCGGCAACGGGGATTGGCGGGTACATCGAGCAGGCGGCCGGCACGCGCGCCTGCAGCAACTTCGAAGACGTAGGGTACCCAGTCCCGGGTGCCAGGCCGACATGTCGGCTTTCAGGCCCGGGACGCCGTGTTGCCGCTCACCGAGGGCGATGCGGAGGCAAGTCCGAACGGGCACGCCTGACGAGGCGTGTCCGTATGCGTGTCTGTCGATGTCGACACGCATGCCAGGTGGAGTCACTGTGCCGACCATCAGTCAGCTTGTCCGGAAGGGCCGCGAGAAGGTCACGAGCAAGACCAAGAGCCCTGCTCTGCAGGATAGCCCCCAGAAGCGCGGCGTGTGTGTCCGCGTCTTCACGCAGACGCCCAAGAAGCCCAACTCGGCGCTGCGCAAGGTGGCGCGCGTCCGGCTGACCAACAAGATCGAAGTGACGACCTACATCCCTGGTGTCGGTCACAACCTCCAGGAGCATTCGCTGGTGCTGATCCGCGGCGGGCGCGTCAAGGATCTTCCGGGTGTGCGGTACCACGTGGTCCGCGGCACGCTGGATGCGACCGGCGTGGCCAACCGCCGGCAGGGCCGGTCCAAGTACGGCGCCAAGCGACCGAAGAAGTAGCAGGAGCTGAGCTGAAATGCCACGCAGACGAGTAGTTGCCAAGCGCGAAGTGGTTCCGGATCCGATCTACAACAGCGCACTGGTCACCAAGTTCATCGGGTCGGTGATGAGCGACGGCAAGCGCAGCACCGCCGAGCGCATCCTGTACAAGAGCTTCGAGATGGTTCAGGAGAAGACCGGCGAGGAACCGCTGAAGGTCTTCAAGAAGGCCATCGACAACACCAAGCCGAGCCTCGAGGTCAAGTCGAGGCGGGTCGGCGGCTCGAACTACCAGGTGCCGATCGAGGTGAACGTCAACCGTCGGCTGTCGCTGGCCATCCGCTGGATCGTCAGCTACGCGCGGTCACGCGGCGACGGCAAGACGATGGAAGAGAAGCTGGCCAACGAACTGCTCGACGCCTCCAACATGCGAGGCGGGGCCGTGAAGAAGCGTGAAGACACGCATCGCATGGCCGAGGCGAACAAGGCGTTCGCCCATTATCGCTGGTAGACCGGACCCGAGAGAGCACGAGTAATCGATCATGGCCCGTCAGGTACCTCTGAGTCGCACGCGCAACATCGGCATCATGGCGCACATCGATGCCGGCAAGACGACCACGACCGAGCGCATCCTGTTCTACACCGGCATCACCTACAAGATCGGCGAAGTGCACGAAGGCACGGCGACGATGGACTGGATGGAGCAGGAGCAGGAGCGCGGCATCACCATCACGTCCGCCGCGACCACCTGCTTCTGGCGCGATCACCGCATCAACATCATCGACACCCCGGGCCACGTCGACTTCACCGTCGAGGTCGAGCGCTCGCTGCGCGTCCTGGACGGCGCGGTCGCGGTGTTCGACTCGGTAGCCGGCGTCGAGCCGCAGTCGGAGACGGTCTGGCGCCAGGCCGACAAGTAC
>JACDAO010000028.1 GCA_013695405.1 Acidobacteriota bacterium
TCGGTGCGACGCAAGCTCGACGCGCCGAGGCCGAGGCCGACGCCGAGACCGGAGCCTCGGCTCGAGGCACCAACCGGAGCCGGGACGCCGCCCGGCTTCGCGTGGCCCGACGAGCCGGCGATCGTCCCGGACGTGGAGGAGGACGTCAGCGCGGTCGATGCGGCGGTTCAACATCGAGGCGGGCTCGGCGCGCGGCTCGCTGCGGGCGCCATCGATGCCGCGCTGTTGCTGACCCTCGACCTGGTGGTGCTGTGGCTGACGCTGCGCGTCGCCGGCCTGACCCTGGCCGAGTGGCGTGTGCTGCGCCTGGTGCCGCTCGGCGGCTTCTTGTTCCTGCTCGACACGGCGTACCTCGTGACCTTCACCGCGGCCTCGGGACAAAGCATCGGCAAGATGCTCGGCGGTGTGCGGGTCGTCGATCAGTCGGAGGGACGGGTCCCGTTCGGGCACGCCGTGCTGCGCAGCGTCGTCCTGCTGCTGTGCGCGCTTCCGTTCGGACTCGGCTTGCTGCCGTTGTTGTTCGACGCCGAGGCCCGCGGCCCCCACGACCGCCTGGCCGGCACCCGCGTGATTCCCTCGGCCTGAGGTGTGCTGACTGATGAACCGACTTGCGCTCGCCGTGGCGACGGCGCTGGGTGTGGGCTACGTGCCGTTCGCGCCGGGGACCTTCGGCTCGGTGGCCGGCCTGCTGGTGTACCTGCCGGTGCGCGCCAGCGGCCTGGCCTGGGTGGAACTGGCCGCCATCGTGGTCGTGTTCCTGGTCGGCGCGTGGGCGGCGACCGCCGCCGAGCGCCACTTCGGCCACATCGACCCCGGCCCGATTGTCGTCGACGAAGTGATGGGCATGCTGGTGACGCTGGCGCTGCTGCCGGTGTCAGTGGTCGGCGCGCTCACCGGCTTCGTGCTGTTCCGGATCTTCGATGTCATCAAGCCGCCGCCGTGCAACAGCCTCGAGGCGCTGCCGGGAGGCTGGGGCGTGATGAGCGACGACTTGATGGCCGCGGTCTACGCGCACGTCTGCCTGCGACTGCTCGCCTGGTGGCTGCCGGCCTGGATCCTGGCATGAGTGTGGCGCCGTTCGCCTCGGCCGAGATCATCGCGGTCGGCAGCGAACTGTTGGCGCTGGGCCGCGTCGACACCAACTCGGGGGTCATCACGGCGCGCCTGGCCGCGCTCGGCATCGACGTCGTCGCTCGCAGCGCGGTCGGCGACCAGGTAGCGCACCTCGAGATGGCCGTGCGCACCGCGGTGCGGCGCGCCGACCTGGTGGTGCTGACCGGCGGGCTCGGGCCCACCGACGACGACCTCACCCGGCAGGCCGTGGCGGCTGCGCTCGGGCGCCGCATGTACGAAGATCCCGAGCCGCTGGCGCGAATTGCGGCGCGTTTTGCCAACCGCGGTTTGCCCATGCCGGAGATCAACCGACGGCAGGCGATGGTCATCGACGGCGCGGTGTTGATCGACAATCCGCATGGCACGGCCCCCGGCCAGTGGATCGATCTCGAGACCGGCGCTGTGGCGATGTTGCCCGGCCCGCCGCGTGAGATGAGCCCGATGCTGGACGCCCTGGTGAGCGGGGTGCTCGGCGCTCGCGCGGGTGCGGCACGGACCTTCACCCGGGGCCTCAAGGTCGCCGGACGCAGCGAGTCCCACGTCGAGACGGTCCTGCAGCCGCTCTACCCGGCGTGGCGCTCGGGCACGCCTTCCATCGACGCCACCATTCTCGCTGCGCTGGGGCGCATCGAAGTGCACCTGTTTGCCCGCAGTGCCAGTGCCAGGGCTGCCGAACAGGTGCTCGAGGCCGCCATTGCCGCCGCCGCCGCCGCACTGGGTCCCTGCGTCTACACCACCGCCAACGAGACACTCGAACAGGTCGCGGGCGGTCTGCTACGGGTCAACGGGTGGCGCGTGGCGGTGGCCGAATCGTGTACCGGCGGACTGCTCGGTGCCAGCCTGACCGAGGTGCCTGGCAGTTCGGCGTGGGTCGAGGGCGGCGTGATTGTCTACAGCAACGGCCTGAAGACGGCGCTGGCCGATGTGCCGGCGGCGCTGATCGTTGCCCACGGCGCCGTCAGTGATGCCGTCGCCAGGGCGATGGCCGCCGGGGCACGGGGACGTTGTGCCACCGAGGTCGGCATCGGGATCACCGGAGTGGCCGGGCCCGATGGTGGCACCGACGACAAGCCGGTCGGCACGGTGTTCGTCGCCGTGCACACGCCACACATGGCGGCGTGCCGCCACGCCCGCTTCGTCGGGGATCGCACCGTGGTGCGGCAGCAGTCGGTGTCGGCGGCGCTGGACATGATCCGACTCGCGCTGCTCGGCCACGACCCGGCGGAGCCGGCCCGGTGACCGCGACCACGTCGCTCGCGGTGATTGGCGCGGGCTCCTGGGGGACCGCACTGGCGGTGCACCTCGGGCGGCAGGGACACCACGTCCAGCTCTGGGCCCGGGATCCGGCGCTGGCCGAGGCGATGGCGCGCACACGCCAGAACGCGCCGTACCTCGCGGGCATCGCGTTGCCGGCGACCGTTCACCCGACCGCTGACGCGCGCGTCGCGCTGGCCGGGGCCGAGACGGTGGTCTGGGCGGTGCCGTCGCACGGCACCCGAGCCTCGCTGCGTCTGATGGCTGGCCTGATTGGTCCCGCGACGTTGCTGATCAGTGCGACCAAGGGGCTCGAGCACGGCACCTGGGCGCGGATGTCGGAAGTGCTGGCCTCGGAAGCCCCCCGAGGCTGTCCGGTGGTGGCGCTCTCGGGGCCGAGCTTCGCGCGCGAAGTCGCCTGCGATCTGCCAACGGCGGTGTGCGCGGCTGGCACCGACGGGGCGGCGGTGCAGCGTGTGCTCGGGCAGTTCCGCGGCAAACGGTTCCGGCTCTACGCCAGCGACGATGTGATCGGCGTCGAGATCGGTGGCGCGTGCAAGAACGTCATCGCGATCGCCGCGGGCGTGGTGCAGGGCCTGGGGCTCGGCCACAACGCCATGGCCGGCTTGGTCACCCGCGGGCTGGCCGAGATGACCCGCCTGGCGGTGGCGCTGGGCGGGCGTCGCGACACCCTCTCGGGCCTGAGTGGTCTCGGCGACCTGGTCCTGACCTGCACCAGTGGCGAGAGTCGCAACCAGCGGGTCGGGCGCGCGTTGGGCGAAGGCCAGACACTCGCGGAGATCCTTGGCGGCATGCGGATGGTCGCCGAAGGCATCCACAGCGCCGACGGCGTGCTCGCCCTCGGCGCGCGGGTCGGCGTCGAACTGCCAATCGCCCAGCAGATGGCCGACGTCCTGGCCGGCCGCACCCATCCCCTGGCCGCCACCGAAGCCCTGATGCTGCGCCCGCAGAAGCAGGAGGGGCACTGACGCGCGCTACACTTTCCCTGTGAGCTTTTTCGACCGCCTCAAGTCGAGTCTGCAGAAAACCAAGGCCCAGTTGCTCGGGTCGCTGGAGGGTGGCGGGGCGGCGGCGGGGCAGGGGACCGCTCCAGCCGGGGTGACCACCCGTCGGATCGAGTCGGTCGACGCGCTCGAAGAGGCGTTGATTACGTGTGACGTCGGGGTGGCGGCCACCGACCGGATCATCGAGGCGGTGCGGCGCAAGGTCCGCAAGGGCGACGACCTGCTGTCGCCGGTGCGCGACGAGATTCTGGCGATCCTCGGAGGGGCGGACACCCCGGCCGCCACCGGCGGGTCGCCGCGGGTGGTGCTGATCGTCGGCGTCAACGGCACTGGCAAGACGACCTCGATCGGCAAGCTCGCCAATCTGCTCAAGCAGCAGGGCCAGCGGCCGCTGGTCTGTGCGGCCGACACCTTCCGCGCTGCCGCGGTGGAGCAACTCGAAATCTGGACGACGCGGGCCGGGGTCGGTTTCGTGCGGGCGCAGTCGAACTCGGACCCGGCAGCGGTGGTCTTCGACGCGATCCGCGCCGCCCGGGCCCGCGACATGGATCCGGTGCTGGTCGACACCGCAGGACGGCTGCACACCCGCCAGAACCTGATGCAGGAACTGGACAAGATCAAGCGGGTTGCCGCCCGCGAGGTCGAGGGCGCGCCACACGACGTCCTGCTCGTGCTCGACGCGACGGTCGGGCAGAACGGCGTCACGCAGGCGCGCGAGTTCATGAAGGTGTCCGGCGTCAACGGCATCATCCTGACCAAGCTCGATGGCACCGCCCGGGGCGGGGTCGCGGTGGCGATTGCGCAGGATCTGCGGCTGCCGATTCGCTACGTCGGGACCGGCGAGCAGATCGACGACCTGGTGCCGTTCTCGCCGCGCGAGTACGTCGACGCGCTGTTCGAGGAGGCGTGGTAGACCGCGACGCGGTCGATGACCTGGTCCGGCCGGCAGACGCCGGCTACATGGCGCGAGCGCTGTGGCACGCCGAACGTGGCCGGGGCACGACGACGCCCAATCCGCTGGTCGGCGCAGTGGTGGTCGACGCGGCAGGCGTGGTGGTCGGGGTCGGGCACCATCAGCGCGCCGGTGGACCCCACGCCGAGGTGGTCGCGCTGCAGGCAGCAGGGAGCCGCGCCAGGGGCGGCACCATCTACTGCACGCTGGAGCCATGCAGCCACGTCGGACGCACCGGCCCGTGTGCGGTGGCGGTGGTGGAGGCCGGCATCGCGCGCGCCGTGGTGGCCACCGGCGATCCCTTTCCGGCGGTGGCCGGGCGGGGCCTGGCGCACCTGAGGGCCCACGGCGTCGCGGTCACCGTCGGCGTCGGCGAGTCCGCCGCGCGACGTCAGAACCGGGCTTTCTTCCGTGTCGTCGAACTCGGTCGCCCCTGGGTACATCTGAAGGTGGCGATGAGTCTCGATGGCGCCGTGGCGGCCGGCGCAGGGCAGCGCACCGCGATCTCCGGACCGGAGGCGGCACGCTGGACCCAACGGCTGCGCGGCGCGGTCGACGCGATTGCGGTGGGCGCTGTGACCGCCCGCGTCGACGACCCGCAGTTGACCGCCCGCGATGTCTATCGCGGCCGACCGCTGACACGCGTCGTCTTCGATCGCCGGCTTCAACTGTCGGCGTCGTCGCGCCTGGCCCGCACCGCGGACGAGGGCCCGGTGCTGGT
>JACDAO010000043.1 GCA_013695405.1 Acidobacteriota bacterium
CGTCGGACCTGTCCGTGGGCGCGCGCGTGGTGCTGCCCGGCGAGCCGTTCGGCGCGACCTTGGCGCTGACCGGTTCGCTCGCGTTGCCAACTGGTGCCGAGGCGGTCAGCTCCGGCCACGTCGACCCGCTGGCGGTGGTGCACGTCGACCGGCCGCTCGGCCCGACCTTCGCGCTGTCCTACAACTACCAGATCACCAGGCAGCACGACGCGGAGGACGCCCCGGCGGTGCAGCACGGGCACGGGCTGTCGCTGCAGGCGAGCGTGGCGCGCTGGTCACCATTCGTCACCGTCGCTCGCCGACCCTCGAACGAGGACGGTCACTCGCCCTGGCTGGCCGAGGCGGGCAGCGCGGTGCGGCTCGGCCGGGACGCCCAGATCGACGTCAGCGTCGCGCGTGGCATCAATGCCGCCGAACCCAACTGGCGGCTGTCTGCGGGCCTGGTCCTGCGTCGCCGTCCCCGCGCCGCCGTCCCCGTTGACCTGCGCGGAGGGGCGCAGTAGACTGTCCGCTCGTTCTGGCGGGTTCGCCTGCCGCACGAACCGCCGACGCGCAGGCGCCGCCGGTCCTCCCCGAGTTCCTCAGTAGCTCAATGGCAGAGCATCCGGCTGTTAACCGGAGGGTTGTAGGTTCGAATCCTACCTGAGGAGCCAATCCCTGCTTCAGGGAAGCCCTCAGGACTTCGCATTCTTCGAAGGTTTCGACTTGCCAGAACTGTTGACGGCGACCGCCTGGCGAACGAGTGCCTTGAAGGCGGACTCGTCAACGTCTTCTCCTTCGTGAATGTCGATCGCGCGGCGTGCGTTTCCGTCGAGACTCGAGTTGAAGAGGCGGGCCGGATCCTCCAGAGACGCGCCCCTGGCGAAGGTAAACTTCACGACATTCTTGTAGGATTCGCCAGTGCAAATGATGCCGTCGTGCGACCAAATCGGAGTGCCCATCCACTTCCACTCCTCGACGGCGTCCGGGTCTGCTTCCTTGATGAGCTTGCGCATTCTGCTGAGGGTTTCTCCGCGCCAGTCCCCGAGTTCGGCGATTCGTTTCGAGATGAGCTCCGATGCCGACTGGCCTGGGCTCGCGCCCGACTTGTTCATGTTCTCCTCCTGGTGGGTTCCGCGATGATGCCAACCGACGATTGCACGATAGACGTATAGCCTGGCGTCTGTAGTTCCCGTCAAACCGCGTCGGCATACACTCCCGCATGCTCGTCAACTGCGTCGCCTATGAGCAAGGCCAGAAGCTGGCTGACATTCCCGTCAGCGAGATTCACACGTACCAGGCCAAGCCGGACTGCTTCGTGTGGGTGGCAATGAAGGATCCGGAGCCCGACGAGCTGGAGGCGTTGCGGGTCGAGTTCGACTTGCACGAACTTGCGGTCGAAGATGCCCAGCACGGTCATCAGCGTCCCAAGATCGAAGAGTACGGAGCCTCGGTGTTTGTCGTCCTGCGGACCGTGGAGATGGCAGGCACGGAACTGCACGCCGGCGAAGTCGCGATCTTCGTCGGCCCGCGTTACGTGGTCTCGGTGCGCCGCGGCACGCGCCAGGGGTTCGCCGACGTCCGTCGCCGCACCGAGCAGGAACCGCACCTTCTGCGGCACGGTCCGCCGTACGTCCTCTACGCCCTCATGGACACCGTCGTCGACCGCTACTTCCCGGTCATCGATGCCCTCGGCGATGAGATCGAGCAGGTCGAGGATCGAATTTTCAGCGGCGAGACCACGCGCGCTCAGGTCGTGGCCCTCTATGAACTGAAGCGCAAGCTGCTCACGCTCGCGCACGCCGCAGCGCCGCTGCTCGAGGTGACCGCGAAGCTGTACGGCGGCCGGGTGCCAGCGGCTTGCGTCGGACTGCAGGAGTACTTTCGGGATGTCCACGACCACCTGGTGCGGCTGGAGCAGTCGCTCGACAACCTGCGCGACACCGTGGCGACCGCTATCTCGGTGAATCTGTCGCTGATCACGCTGCAGGAAAGCGAAGTCACCAAGCGTCTGGCAGGCTACGCGGCCCTTGTCGCTGTGCCCACGATGATCGCAGGGATCTACGGAATGAACTTCGACTACATGCCTGAGCTGCGGTCGCCATTTGGCTATCCGGTGGCGCTCGCGGTGATGGCTGCCATCGATGGCTACCTGATCTATCGATTCAGGAAGGCGAAGTGGCTGTGACGCGATTACGTGCGAGGTCGGCTTTGACGGCGACGGCATCGGCCACTGAGCAGCCTTGGCTTCGGATCGGCCGGAACACTGCCATCGATGTGCGCACGGGCAGGGTGACGGCCCGCTGGCTGGACAGTCGGAGCAGGGCCGCGGATTCGGTGGGTGTTCGCCTGAACGGGCCGCAGTTCCGCGACTGGTTCGCCGCGATCGGTGACGAGCAGCGTGCGTGCGTCCGTCGCGAACACGGCGCAGATACGCAATGACTACATGGACGATGTAGTGGGCGCCCGCGAGCTCAAGACCCGGCGGACGTGGTCAAGCGACGTCACATCTCTGCACGACGGCCGGGCTGATGCCTGATGGATCAGTCGCGGCGAGGATCACGCGTGCGGCCTCGCCGGCGACGTCCCAGTGCGGGAAGTGCCCGCAGTGAGTGAACCAGTGCAGCCGGGCGTCCGGGAACGCAGCCAGTGCTCGTCGCGCCTGGCGCGGAAAGCAGACGCGGTCGCGAGTTCCCCAGCCGATCACCAGCGGATGCCGCACCGTGCCGGCCGGTGCGCCCTGCTGCGTCTCGCCATACGCCAGTTGGTACAGCAGTTCGTCGAACGCCGGCGACGCGGCGTAGCTGCGCATCTCGTCGAGCACCACCGTGGCTGACAGTCGCCAGGGGTGCGTGGAGAACTGCGACAGCAGCAACGTCCGAGCCACGGCACTGCGCGCGATGCCGGGCATCATCGGCTGCAGCGCGCGCACCAGCCGGATCGACGCCCAGATGGATGCGAAGAACGCCTGGCGCTCCCAGCCCCGCCAGAAGCCGCCCGGGTTGAGCGACACCACCGCCCCGAGCACGCCGCCGCGGCGGGCCAGTTCGAGCACCAGCCGCGCGCCCATCGAGCTGCCGACGGCATCGACGCCGACAAGCCCCTCTCGCTGCAGGAAGCTCGTGACCGCGTCGGCCAGCGACGGGATCGAGGTCGTCCCCGCCAGGGCCGGCGTCTGCCCATGGCCCGGGAGATCCACGACGATCACCTCACGGTGCTGCGCGAGGCGGGAGAGCACTGGCGCCCACGAGCGCCAGCTCCCACCCAGCCCGTGAATGAGCAGCAGCGGCCGCCCGCCGCCGAGTCGAACGTGATGCAGGGATCCGCTCATCGGACCTGACGCGTGCGGCAAGACTAACTCTCCTCCGAATCGACTGGGTCAGGTCGGGTGGCTATCGGGCGCGAGGCCCGTCGTCGAGCGTAGGTGAGCACCACGGCAGCGATCGCTGCCACTCCGGCGGCGGCGCGCATCGCGGTACGGACGGGGTCGCCCACCGGCGGGGGCATGGCGACGATGCCGTCGCCGTCGGCGCGGACCGGCCGACCGACGTAGCGGCCGTGCTCGGGCGGTGTGAACGTGCGCGCGAACGTCGCCAGGGCGTCGGGCACGTCCGGGCCGATCAACGGCAAGCCGTGACCAGCCGCGAGCACGCGCGGACGCAATGCCGCAAGGCGACGAATACTCTCGCCCGCCGCGTCCCAATCGGTGGTCATCGGCGCCGGCGGCCAGCGCAGCGTCCGCGGCATCGTCACCGTGGTCGCCCACGATTCCTGGTTCATCGTCGCCAGGGCGTCGCCGGCGAGCAGGACGCGATCGGATTCACGCCAGAACGCCAGGTGGCCCGGCGTGTGCCCGGGCGTGGCAACCGCGTGCCAGCCAGGCAGGAACGGCAGCGTGCCGTCAGCCGCGAGAGGGTGCAGGTTGCGGCCGAGATCGATGGCGCCGCGCGGGAACGCGCGCGACATCATCCCCAGCGCGCCGCCGACGGTTGGATCCTGCGGCGGGTACTCGGATCGCCCGGTCAGATACGGCAGCTCGAGCGGATGCGCGAACACCGGGACGTCCCATTCGACGGCCAGGGCCTGTGCCGATCCGGCGTGGTCGAAGTGGCCGTGCGTCAGGACGATCGCCCGCGGTTGGGACCGGGCCCCGTAACGGCGCGCGGCGGCCCGCCGGATTGCGAGGCTGCCCAACGCACGAAGGCCGGTATCCACCAGCACCCAGCCATGGCCAGGGACATTCGGCGTGATGTCGATCAGGTAGGCGTTGACGAACGCAACCGGAACCCGAACGATGCCGAGCCGGTGCAGTGGGTTGTCGGGGGCGTCGAAGCGTGCGTGCACGCGCCGCTTCACAGCAACTTGTCTGCCACGCGCGATTGCACTGCCGACCGTCGATCGGCAGAAAACTTGTCGCTGCGCTCTCGTCCGCAGGTCGCGGCCGTGCTCGCCGTCACGACGTCAGTCGTCGATCGCTACGGTTTGTGGAATCCGGCCATGCCTGCGGGGATCCGCAATCATGGCCGGCCGAGGGGCCCGTCCTGCCGGCGGTGTTCCGCAGCGACGGGCACGCCGTACGACGCGGCGAGGTGGGCTGATTACCCGCGGAGCGCGGCGCGAATGCCGCCGCGACCGACCTCACGGTCGGCCACGGTTGGTGCTCTCGGTCAGTGCCGGCACGAGCGAGGACGCGGGCTGGCGGGGTGGCGCCGGCGTCGGCGCCAGGCGAACCGCTCGCCGCGCCAGTGCCAACTCGATCAGCACCGCGGTCGGGCCTACCACGAACAGCGCGTAGTACGGCGCGTGCACGAACTCCATCAGCCGGAAGCCCGCTTCCACCGCCGCGACCATCACCGCGACCAGGCACTGCGCCCAGACCGGCTTCACGGTGCTCTTCGGGTCGGTGAGCATGAAGAAGATGAACAGCTGGTACATCGGGCCGGTGATCGGCGCCACTTCGGCCAGGAACGGATGGCCAGTCACCAGCGCGCGGAGCACCGCGAAGGCGACGAACGAGCCGACGTAGGTCAGCGTGATGTGAAACCGGCCGAGGCTGTGAATGATCACCGCGCCGAACAGCCAGACCACCGCCATCGGCAGCAACGTGTTGCCCCACTGCACGCTCAGGCTCGCCACCGTGTCGGAGGCCAGCACCAGCATCGCCACGATGCCCAGGTTCGACGGATTCCAGATGTGTCGCCCGTCGACGCGGATCAGGTACTTGGAGGTGATGGAGATCGCCGAGCACAGCGCGTACGGCCAGAACTCGGGCGACCGCACCAGCATGCCGACGCTGATCCCGGAGACGTAGGCGCTGGCCAGGTGCGGCCAGCGGCCGGTGTAGAGCCGGCCGAGCGCCAGTTCGACGGCAAGCGAGGTGCCGATCGCCAGCGCGGTACGGGACCAACTCTCGAGGAATCCAAAGGTGACCTGCCCGACGAGCAGGACCAGCGTCACGAGGACCGGCGCCAGGTAGCGCTTGTCGATCATACGGGTTCCTTGACGGCATGGACGCGGCCGACGGCCGGCGCGGGAATCTCGCTCATCTTACCCGACGGCCAGCGGATCACCGCGCGCTCGACGACCCGTGTCCCGCCCAGTCCGAAGTGAAGCCGGCGCTGGTTCTGGGCGCAGAAACCCGAGCCGCCGGACACCTCCTGCACCTGCCGCTGTCCCGCCCAGTGCAGCGTCAATTGGGCGCCGACGGCGCTGCGATTGGTGCAGCGCGTCCCCGCGCCGATCTCGGGTCGGCACCCGCCTTCCAGGTCGAAGCCAATCCAGGCGCGATCCGGCGCCACCTCGTTGCGATAGAGCAGCAGCGGCCCGCGCTGGTTGGCCACGACCACGTCGAGCGCGCCACGATTGGCAAAGTCGGCCAGTGCCACCGAGCGGCCGTCGTAGCGGTCGGTCACGCCGACCATCGGCGCCACATCGACGAAGCGCCCGGCGCCGTCGTTGATCCAGACGCGCTTGGCCTGGTAGCCGGCCAGGCTGCGGCGGCCCATCGCCGGCCAGTTCTTCGCATCCGCGATCACCACCTCGTGGCCACCCGCGACCTTGGAGTAGTCGTACCAGTAGCTCTCGGTGCGCGACGCCGAGACGAAGCCGTTGACCAGGTAGAGGTCGAGCGCGCCGTCGTTGTTCAGGTCGCCGAACTGCGCGCCGAAGCTCCAGCCGCCGAGATCGATGCCCATCGACCGCGCCAGGTTTTCGTAGGTCGGCAGGGCACCCGCCGCGGGCTCGCCCGGGACCCACAGGTTGTTGCCCTGAATCAGGATGCCTTCTTCGGAGATGTTCGAGACGTAGATCGCGAACCGGCCCTGGTTGAGCACGTCGCCAACCGACGCGCTCATCCCGCTCTTGGGCGCGTAGCCGACCCCACTCTCGCGCCCCATCTCCTTGAACTGTCCGCGGTCGTTGACGAACAGCTCGGAGACCCCGTAGTCGTTGGCGACGAACAGATCGGGATAGCCGCTGCCGCGCAGGTCCGCGGCGACCGCCGCCAGGGTCCAGCGCGTCGACTGCAGGCCGCGGGCCGCGCTCACTTCCTCGAAGCGACCCCCGCCGAGGTTGCGGTAGAGATACTTGCGTCCGCCGTTGGCGGCGTACTCGAAGCTCTCGGGCATCACCCGCGTGCTCGGCAGCCGCCACAGGTCGACACTCTCCGCGTAGTAGCCGCCCATGAAGAAATCGAGCCGGCCGTCACGGTCGAAGTCGAACCAGATCACCGAGTTGATGTTGGCCCAGGCGGGCAGCCCCACGCTCCCGCTGACGCGCGTGAACCCCCGGCCGCCGTCGTTGTGGAAGAGCTCTGGCCGTCCCCAGCGGTACAGCAGCAGGTCCTCGAAGCCGTCGTTGTCGTAGTCGCCCCAGGCCGAGCCCATCGAGACACCGGTCGCCGGCTCGTTGAGCGCCGCCACACCGAGCGCCGCGGCGACGTCCTCGAACGTCCCGTCGCCACGATTGCGATAGAGATGATTGCTCGATCCTTCCTGGCTGTCGGTGACGTACAGGTCGGCATGGCCGTCAGCATCGAAGTCGACCACCGACACCGCCGCCCCCATCGCCGCCACCTGCGGCATGATGTGCGCCAGCTTGGTATCGAAGGTCGGGCTCCGGTGCACCACGTCGATGCCCGCGGCGCGGGCCGACTCGATCAGCCGGAAGCCGTAGCGCGCCTGAGCATCGGCGACGGTCTGCGCGGTCTCCGGCCCGGCCCGTCCGGCGCGACGGATGATCCACGGCGTCGCCAGCAGCAGCACGAAGAACACCGCGAGCAGGGGCTTGGCGTATCGGGTCACGGCTGCGGCTCGGCGCTGGCACCGCGCAGCGCCTGACGCGCGCGGTCGGCGGAGACGTAGCGAGTGTGGTACGTCGCGAAGTCGGCGGCGTGGCGGCGGTAGACCGGATCGTCCTCGATCGTCGTCGGCGGCTGGTCGTAGCGCGGCGAGGCATGGGTCGGCAGCGGCAGCACCGTCCGCGAAAACGAGGTGTTGAAGTCGCCGTCCTTGACCCAGCCGTCGCCGAGCACCAGGAAGTCGCGGACCATCCCGGCTGGCGGCGGCGCCACCTCGGCGAAACGCAGCGCCAGTTCGTCGCCGGCATTCATGATCACGTAGCGGTCGTCGACCGCGCCGAGCAAGGGCCGGACGTCACCGAGGCGGGTGTGGTAGCCCTCGAGATCCAGCCAGCGTGGCGCGGTGCCCTCCACCGCATATCGTGGCCGCTCCGGCACGCTCGGCTCGTGCGGCACGAGCGCGGAATAGCCGCGGTAGCGCAAGTCGGCCGATTGCAGCGGCAGCCGCCTGGCGGTCACCGCCACGTCGGGGCGCCCGACCGCCCAGGCCAGCCGATCCCAGAAGATCTCGAGGTTGGTGGTGAGGCGCAGCCGGCGTGGTGCGCCGGGGGCGAACAGACCCGCCAGGTCGATCAGCATCGTCTTGTCCTTGCCGGACGGAAAGCCCAGCCTGGGCCGGACGACGTGGAACTGGCCGCGGGCGTCGGCAACTTCCAGCGACAGTCCCTGCGGCGCCTCGTGCGCGCCCTGCGCCAAGGCGACGTTGATCGAGCTGTCGGTCGGGTGCACCCAGCCTTGCGCGACCAGCCACAGCGGCCCGGTCAGCGGCGCCTGCTCGGGCAGTGTCATCTCGACGTGGTGCCGCCGCGTCACGCCCTGCCAGCGGCCGCGACCGGCGAAGTCGAGGTGCCGGTCGTCTCGCGCGACGACGCGATCGCGCACGTCGGCGCCCTGGTCGTCGGCGACCGCGGCGAACGGCTGCAGCGGACCGGTGACGATCGGCCGCTGCACCGGCGCCGGC
>JACDAO010000063.1 GCA_013695405.1 Acidobacteriota bacterium
ACCTGCTCGGCCGCCGCCAGCGTCGCCAACGCGTACACCGGAGTGCCGTCGATGGTGCTGACCGCGACGTCGCCGGCGTCGACTTCGAGATCGAGCGCCTCGTCGATCAACGACGGATCGAGTTGCACCAGTGCCGCCGCGCGGTCGCGCAACTCGCTGGTCGGCAAGGCGCAGTGGCCTTGCTCCACCGCCTGCGTCAGTACGTGCTGCACCGCCCCGCGTCGGCGGCCGATCGCGTCCGCCGCGACGCCCAGTTGCCGGGCGATCTGGTCGGCAGTGAGGAAGCCGATGCCGCGGATGTCACGCGCCAGGCGATACGGGTTGTCGGTGAGCACCCGCACCGCGTCGGCGCCGTAGGTCCGATGGATCCGCACGGCGCGGCTGGTGCTGACGCCGTGCGCATGCAGGAACACCATGATCTCGCGCACCGCGCGCTGTCCCTGCCAGTTCTCGACGATGCGCCGGGCACGGACGCGGCCGATGCCCGGGATGTCGAGCAAGCGGTCGGGCTCGCGATCGATCACCTCGAACACCGACGTGCCGAACGCCTCGACCAGCTGCGTGGCCAGATGCGGCCCGATGCCCTTGATCAGGCCAGACCCGAGGTACCGCCGCATCCCGTCGACCGAGTCCGGGGGTGAGACGCGCAGCCAGTCGGCCTTGAACTGCGCGCCGTGGGTGCGGTCGTGCACCCAGACGCCAGTGGCGTGGACATGTTCCCCGACGGCGATCTGCGACGCGTGCCCGACCACGGTCGCCAGCTCGCGTCGTCCTGGTACCGCAACACGCAGCACCGAGAAGCCGCGCTCCGGATCGTGATAGGTCACCCGCTCGACCTGGCCGGACAGGAACGCCGCGCCGCGCGCGTCGACCGCAGCACTGACCGCCTCCGCCGGGGGTCGGGTACGATGCCCATTACTCATGCGTGATGCCGCTCGCCCTCGTCTCGCCGCGCCACCACTGGCGGGTCTCGCCGCGATCTTCTTCCTGTCGGGCATGAGCGGGTTGATGTATCAGGTGCTCTGGCTTCGCATGCTCTCGGTCGTGTTCGGGGTCACTGCCTACGCGGCCAGTACGGTGCTCGCGAGCTTCATGGGCGGCCTGGCCATCGGCAGCCTCGCCGCCGGGTTGCTCGCCGATCGGGTGCGCCATCCGCTGCGCTGGTTCGCCGCCGTCGAGCTCGGCATCGGCATCGCCGCGTTGCTGACGCCATGGCTGCTGCAGATGGCGCAGTCGGTGTATGCCGAGATCGCCCTGATCGTGCCCGACCACGCGGCGCTGCAGACGCTGGCCCGACTGGCCTGTTCGTCGGCTGTGCTGCTGGTGCCCACGGCCTTGATGGGAGCCACGCTCCCACTCGTGGTGCGCTCCTCGGCTGCCACCCCTGGTGACCTCGGCCCGCGCCTCGGCCTGCTCTATGCCGTCAACGCGGGCGGCGCCATCACCGGCGCGATTCTCGCCGGATTCTATCTGATCGGCGGCGTCGGCCTGCGGCGCACGTTCCTCGTGGCAGCCGGCGTGAACATCATCGTCGCGGCCGTCGCCTACTGGATGTCGACGCGGCCACGCGCGGTGGAAGAGGCGCCTGCCGCCGGTGCGCGCGAGGTTGACGAGTGGACCCTCCCCCCGGCCTCCGGCCTGACTGGCACCCTGGTGCTCGCCTTCTTTGCGCTGTCGGGCCTGGCGTCATTGGCGCTCGAGGTGATCTGGTTCCGGATGCTGGTGCTGATCCTGCCGGCCACCACCTACGCCTTCACGACCATGCTGGCGACCGTGCTCGGCGGCATTGCCGTGGGCAGCGCGTGCGCCTCGCGTCTGCTGCGACGCCCGCGCGACCTGGTGCGTGTGCTCGCCATCGTCAATCTGTCGACAGGCGTGGCGGTGCTGGCATCGCTGCTGGTGCTGACCACCACCTACCAACTCGGCTGGAAAACGTCAGCACCCATCCAGGCGTCGGTCGTCGCCATTTTTCCCAGCGCGGTCCTGATGGGACTGGCCTTTCCGATTGCCCTGCGACTGTGGGCGGGCAGCGGCGCAGCCGCCGACCCGCGGCTCGCCCGCCGCATCGGCGTCGCCTCTGCGGTGAACCTGCTGGGCGCGATTGCCGGTGCGGTGCTGGGTGGATTCGTGCTGCTGCCGACCTTTGGCAGTCGCGTAAGCGCGAGCCTGGCCGCGGCTGTGTACCTGGTGAGCGGCGTGCTGCTCGCCACGCGGGCCATGCGTCCGCGCCGCCTGGCGATCCCGGCGATCGCGGCCGTGCTGACAGCCGTCAGTCTGACCACGCTGCAGCAGGACCTCTTCCAGGTGACGATCGGCCGGCGCTACGCCCGCGGTGAGGTGCTGGTGTGGCGGGAAGAAGGCGTGCAGACGACCGTCGCGGTCCACCGCGCGCCCGGCGGCAGCCGGGTCATGTACCTCGACGGACTACACCAGGCGAATGACTCGTTCGAGATGGTGCAGCTGCACGGTCAGATCGGGCTTTTTCCCATGGCCCTTCACGCACGACCACGCCGGGCGCTGGTCATCGGCCTGGGCGGCGGCGTCACCGCGGGGGCGCTCAGTCGGCACGCGCAGGTCGCCGTCGATATCGTGGAACTATCCGACAGCGTCGTCAGGGGTGCCGCCATGTTCTCGCACGTGAACCACGCCGTGCTGCGCCAGCCGCACGTGCGGCTGCGGGTCTCGGACGGGCGCAATCATCTCGCCATGACGACGACGAAGTACGACGTCATCACGGCCGACATCATCCAGCCAGAGCACGCCGGCGCCGGGCTCGTCTACTCGAAGGAGTACTTCGAGCTGGCGCGTCAGGCGCTCGAGGACGACGGCATCATGCTGCAGTGGATCGGCCATCGCCCCAAGCTCGAGTACGACCTGATCATGCGGACGTTCCTCGAGGTCTTTCCCGACGCCACGCTGTGGAACGGCGGCACCCTCATGGCAGGCACGACGCGCCCCCTGCGCGTCAGCCGAGCGGCATTCGATCGCAAATTGGCCGACCCCAGCACGGCCAGCGCCTTGCGCACCGCTGGTCTGGCGTCGTACGACGCGCTGATGGGCGCCTTCAGCGCCAACGCCGCGGCGATGCGGCACTTCGTCGGCACCGGTCCGATCCTCACCGACGACCGCCCGCTGCTGGAGTACCACCGGTCGCTGCCGAAAGGCCAGGCGCCGGTCGACCTCAGTGCCTTCCGGGGCGCCGGCAGGGAGGATGTGGAAGCGCCGTAGCGGGAGCACCTCTGTTGGACAGTAACCCCGTGCCGATCACGTGGGCAGCGCCACGGTTGCGCCGGTACGAGCGGCCTCGAGCAGGGCGACCAGCGTCTCGGTGTTGTCCAGACTGTCGGCCAGGGTCACCAGCGGGGGGCGGCCGGTACGTGCCGCCTCGGCGACGTCGTCGACCTCGCCCTGGTAGAGCGGCGGGCCGTCGACGGCGACGGTGGTGTGCTCGTCGCCGCGCTGCACCTCGATGGTCTCGGTGATCTCGGGCTTGAAGGGGTGACGAATCAGCAGCCGTCCCTCGCTGCCGATCACCTCGACCTCGGTCTTGAACGGCGATTCAAAGCTGCAGTGGATCTGTGCGAAGACGTTGCCGGGAAAGTGAAGCTGCCCGAAGAAGCTCAGGTCGACGTCGCCCTCCGACCAGGCCGCGGCGCCCTGGACGGCGAGCGGACGGGCCGCCGCGACGGTACGCGCGAACGAGACCGGATAGCAGCCGACGTCCCACAGGCTACCGCCGCCGAGTCCCGCGTCGAACCGGGTGTCGCCGGGGCGATCGAGGGGGAACGAGAAGGTGCCGCGGATCCCTTGCAACCGGCCGATGGTGCCGTCGTGCGCCAGCGCGGTCACCTTCGCGACCAGCGGGTGGTGCCGGTACATGAACGCCTCGGTGATGACGACCCCATGGGTGCGCGCCGCTTCCTGCATCTGGCGGATGCCGGTGGCGTCGAGGGCAATCGGTTTCTCGCACAGCACGTGCTTGCCGGCCGCGGCCGCCTTGACCGCCCACTCGACGTGCATCGAGTTCGGCAGCGGGATGTAGACCGCGTCGACGGCGGGATCGGCGATGAGATCGGCGTAGCTGCCGTACGCGGTCGGGATGCCCTGCGCGTCGGCGTAGGCCCGGGCGCGGTCCAGCGAACGTGAGGCCACGGCCACCAACTGGTGGCGGCCCTGTCGCAGCGGCCCGACCAGCGAACGGTTGATTCGGGCCACCCCGAGGATGCCCCAGCAAAACGGCGCAGCGATGTCGGTCACGCCCGCCATCGTAAACCACCACTGGCTTGCGGCCGCCAGAACCGTCGCGGACGGTCGGACAAGTCCGACCGCTACGAGTGGGAGGACGGTCGGACAAGTCCGACCGCTACGAGTGGGAGCCGATCTCGGCCAGCCAGGCGCGAGGCTGTCATAATCGCCGCACCCATGTCCGTTTCCCCGGTGGCCGGCGCCACCGCCGCACGACCCGCTCGCGCGCAGTTGCTGGTGACCTGCCTGGTGGATCACTTCTTCCCCGACACCGCGGCGTCCACCGTCCGCGTGCTCGAGCGGCTCGGCGTCGAGGTCGTCGTCCCCGAGCGTCAGACCTGCTGCGGACAACCCGCGCGCAACGCCGGGGCGCGGGCGGATGCCATCGCGATGGCCAGGCACACCATCGCGGTCCTGGAGCACGACCCGTCGCCGGTGGTGGTGCCCTCGGGATCCTGTGCCGACATGCTGGTGCATCAGGCCCCGCTGCTGCTGGCCGACGACCCGGTGTGGGCTCGACGTGCTGCAGCGGTCGCGGCACGGACCTACGAGTTCAGCCAGTTCCTGGTCGACGCGCTCGGTGCGTCCGAGATCGGCGCGACAGCCCCAGGCGCGGTCGCGTACCACGCGTGCTGTCACGGCCTGCGCGGTCTGGGGATTGACGCGCAGCCGCGCCAGTTGCTCGCCGCTGTGCAGGGCATGACCCCGGTGCTGCTGCCCGAAGACGACGTCTGCTGCGGCTTCGGTGGCTTGTTCGCCGTCAAGCTGCCGGACATCTCCGGGGCGATGTTGCAGCGAAAGTGCGCGCAGATTGCCGCCTGCGGTGCCAGCACG
This sequence comes from Acidobacteriota bacterium, assembly GCA_013695405.1. Classification (GTDB taxonomy): domain Bacteria; phylum Acidobacteriota; class Vicinamibacteria; order Vicinamibacterales; family Vicinamibacteraceae; genus Luteitalea. The sequence continues at coordinate 5,080 of JACDAO010000063.1, forward strand.
GTGGTCGTGACCGACGTCAGTTGCGCCATGCACATGCAGGGCGGGCTCGATCGCCAGGGCCAACCGGTGCGCGTACGGCACCTGGCCGACGTGCTCGCGGGGTCCCCCGCATGAGCGCCGTCGCGCCACTGCCGTTCTACCGGCGCGCCCGCGAGGCGCTGGCCGACACCCGGCTGCAGAGCGCGCTCGACATCGCCACCGGGCGGATGGTCAACGCGCGCCGGCAGGCGTTCGGCGGATTGGTCGAAGGCGACGCGATCCGTGACCACGCCCGGCAGATCCGCGCGCACACGGTGGCACACCTTGGCACCTACCTCGATCAGTTCGTTGCCCAGGCCACCGCGGCCGGGGCGAGCGTCTCGTTTGCCGAGGACGCCGCGGCCGCGTCGCGCCTGGTCGTCGACATCGCCCGCCGCCACGAGGTGCAGCGCGTGGTCAAGGCAAAGTCGATGGTCTCCGAGGAGATCGCGCTGAACGACGCGCTCGAGCAGGCCGGCATGCAGGTGGTCGAAACCGACCTCGGCGAATACGTCGTCCAGCTCGATCACGACCACCCGTCGCACATCATCGCGCCGATCATCCACAAGAGCCGCGCCGACGTCGCCGAGACGTTCCAGCGCGAACTGCACGCCAGCGACGAAGAGGTTGCCGACATCCCGCAGATGACCGCGTTCGCGCGGCGGATGCTGCGCACCGAGTTTCTCGCCGCCGACATGGGCGTGAGCGGCGTCAACTTCGCCGTCGCCGAAAGCGGCAGCCTCTGCCTGTGTACCAACGAGGGCAACGGCCGCCTGTCGACGACGGTGCCGCGCGTCCATGTGGCGCTGCTCGGCCTCGAACGCGTGCTGCCGACCGCACAGGACTTGTCGGTGCTGCTGCAAGTGCTGGCGCGAAGCGCGACTGGGC
>JACDAO010000132.1 GCA_013695405.1 Acidobacteriota bacterium
CGCGTGGCCAGCATGCCGGCGAGCTCGCCGGCCCGCGCGTCGTTGCGGGTGTGCAGCGCCAGCAACAGCCAGGCCTGACCGTAGGGCGTCAGGTCGGTGCGGCGTCCCCACAACTCGGTCAGCAGGGCGGTGTGGTCGAAGCCCTCGTGCTGCACCGCAATGTCCGCCGCGGCGACCCGCGACAACACATAGGCGAGATAGGCCTTGAGTTCCGGCACCATCCGCGACGTCTCGGCCAGTTGGCGGGCCATCGCGGTGGCGCCGTTCTGGAGCACGTCCGGTCGCACCTGCAGCTTGGCGGCCCGTGCCTCGAGCAGTCCATAGACCGCATAGGCCGTCATGAACGGGTGGTCCTGGTCGGTGCGCCACCACCCCCAGGCGCCGTTGTCGTGCTGCAGCCGCACCAGCCGCTCGACGCCGTCACGCGAGATGCGATCGAGCATGGCCATCCGCTCGGTCGGCGCCAGCTTCAGCTGATCGAGCGCGCGCATCACCAGCAGGTTCGGGACGAAGCTCGAGACCGTCTGTTCGGTGCAGCCATACGGGTAATTGACCAGATCGTCGAGCGCGCCGAGCATCGAGCCAGCCAGCGACGGCATCAGGCTGACCACTACGCTGCGCGCGGCGGGATTGGAGGCCTCCGGGACGACCAGGTCGACGGTTCGTGAGGCGCCGGCACGCACCGAGCCCGAGAGGCCCTGGTCGCGGCGGGCGCCGAACGGCTTGACCGGCAGCGTGATCTCGACTGCGTCGCGGTTGCTGCCTGACGACGCCTGGCCCGTGACCACGGCGGACCCTGGCGCGGTGGCGGCGAACGCCCATTCGCTGCGCGCTTCACCGCCGGTCGCTACCGACGCCACATGGGGCGCCGTCGGCGCGGCCGACTCGAGCCCGGTGGCGGTCAGCGACACGCTCACCGGCATGGCTCCGCCCTCCTGGTAGTTGTGGACAATCGCCGGAATCCGCACGGCGTCACGCTCGGTGAGGAAGCGTGGCGCGACCACCCGCAGCAGCAGATCGCGTGTCGTGATGGTCCGGGCCAGTGCCAGGCCGACCTTGGTATCGGTGGTCACCGCGCGAGCCGTCAGGCGCCAGGTCGTGAGCGAGTCAGGGTACGCGACCTCGACGGTCGCGGTGCCGTCGGCGCCGGTCACCACCGACGGACTCCAGTAGATCGCATCGGGGAAGTTCTTGCGCACCTGCGGACGCTCGGGTGTGTCGCCCTTGAAATCGGCGAGCGACTGCGGCCGTCGTCGCATCGCCAGCTGCATGCGCAGCGTGCCCGAGTAGCCGACGAAGTAGTAGTGTCGCGAATACTCGGTGCTGACGTGGCTGTACTCGGTGCGGTAGAAGACCCGCAGCGGATCCTCGGTCGTGTCGCGACGGACACCGTAGACCGCCTCGTCGACGACGCCGACCGTGACCTGGGCCCGCACCGGCGTGCCTGTGGCATCGACGGCGCGTACCGTGTAGCGCCCCGGCTCGCCCGGCCGGTAGACCGCCTTGTCGGCGGTCACCTCGATCGCCAAGCTCCGCGACGTCGCAGGCACGCGCAGTTTCTTCTCCGCGTAGTAGACCTTGTCGTCCTTGAGATAGAGCAGGTTGACCCAGGTGTCACCGAGATCGACCTCGGTGACCGGCACGTCGAAGACGCCGTCTGGTGTCGGCGCGCGCAGGTCGTACCAGGTCAGTGTGCGCGCTTCCTTGGTGAGCAGCACCGGCGTGCTCGGCGCCAGTCCGCGCACGGCAACGCGAGCGACGTCGCCCGGCGCGTAGCTGCCCTTGTCAGCGATCAACTCGACCGACTCGCTGTCGCTCTCGTAGGTCTCGTCGGTCGCCCCCGGAATCCACAGGTAGCCGTCGTCGGTGACCTCGCGGTCCCCTGATCGCGCGCGGACGACGACCAGGTAGCTGCCTGCGCGCGCAGGGGTCGTCGTCTGCCAGGTGGCACGGCCGTCGGCGCCGGTGGTCGCCGATCCGCTGGTGATCGTCTCGCGGATACTCTCGCCGCGGTCCTCGTCCCACGCGGTGCGGACCAGGTCGACGCTGACCGGAACGCCGGCGACGCCGCCGCCACGATAGTCGACCGCCCGCACGCGCACGGTCAGGGGCGTGCCTGGCTTGCCCACGGACGGCGTGACGCGGGTGGCGAGCAGGAAGTCGCCGTAGGTGCCGATCACCAGCGCGTTGCCGCTCACCTCGAGGTCGCTCGCATCGCGCACGCGCGCCTCGAAGCGCACCTGGACGTCCGAACGGGTGTCGCTGACAGGCATCCGGACGTGTAACGTCGCCTGGCCCTGGGCGTCGAGGCGGGCGGTGCGCGTCTCCAGTTCGTCACCGCCATGGAACGATCCGCCGCCGGCGTCGAGATCCTCTTCGCTGTCGCTGTCGACCCAGCGCAGCGGCGAGTAGTAGGGGCTCGCCTGCACCACCAGCGCCACGTCGGCATTGCGGACCGGCTGCCCGAAGTAGTAGCGCGCCGAGACGGTCACTTCGACGGTCTGCCCCTGACGGGCCAGGCGCTGAGACGGCGTGACGCTGACCTCGTACTCCGGCTTGCGGTACTCCTGCACTTCGAAGCTGCCGCTGCCCTTGTCCTCACCCGACCGCACGTCGACGCTGTAGAAGCCGAGCGCGGCCGCCGCCGGCAGGGTCAGCTCGGTGTCGACGGCGCCGAAGGCATCGACGTCTCGACGGACTCGATGCAACACCCGGCCGGTCCGATCGGAGATCGCCACTTCCACTGACGGCTGGTCGAAGGGCAGCAACGCGGTGCCACTCCGCCAGCGCAGCACCGCCTTGACCTTGACCGGGTGTCCCGGCCGGTAGACCGGCCGATCCGTGTAGACGTGCGCGACCAGCTCGCGGCTCGCGCGCTGCATGCCGTAGGCCGGCGGCGTGCTCGCGACCACCTGCTGCCCGCATCGCGCCACCGTGATCAACTCGTCGGCGGGGGCCTCGCCAACGGCCATCGCCGCCAACCCACGGGCGTCGGTCGTCGCGGTGGCGACGGTCGCCTGATCGCCGATGGTGACGACCTCGCAGCCGGCGACCGGCTGACCCGTGAACCGCTGCACCAGGAATGCCAGCAGCGTGC
>JACDAO010000135.1 GCA_013695405.1 Acidobacteriota bacterium
GACATGAGCAGCTCGAGGGTCTGCGGGAAGACGGCCCCGACCACCAGGAAACGCTGCGCTGTGGCGAGCTTGCGGCTGACCCGGCGCAGCAGCGTCATCGCCTCGGCGGCGGCGGTCGCTTCGTCGAGCAGCGAGGCGTTGGCGACGTCCATGCCCGTCAGGTCGCTGACCGCGGTCTGGAAGGTCAGCAGCGCCTCGAGCCGGCCCTGGGCAATCTCGGCCTGGTACGGCGTGTAGGGCGTGTACCAGCCCGGGTTCTCGAGGACCATCCGCTGGATCACCGCGGGGGTGACCGTGCCGTAGTAGCCCATCCCGATGAACGAGCGGTGCCGCCCGTTGCGGGCCTCGACGGTGCGCAATCGCGTCAGGAACTCGGCCTCTGACTCGGCGGCCGGCTCGACCAGCGGCGCGGTCCGCCGGATGTGGGCCGGCACGACCTCGTCGATCAAGGCGTCCAGCGTCGGCACGCCGAGGGCCTGCAGCATGCGGTCGCGGTCGTCGGGTCGCGGACCGATGTGGCGAAGGGCGAACGATTCGGAGGCGGCTCGAGTCATGTCGATATCAGTGGATTTGGGGCTGGCGGCTGAGGCTGGGTAAGAGCTCTGAAGGCGAGGGGCGCTCGGGACGCTGGCCGGACGCCGCGTCCGGTCCCTGCGCGCCGGCCGCCTCTCGACTCGTGGGGTCTCAACGGCCCTCTTGTTGGGACGCGCGCGTCAGCCGACGTGTTGCGTGTACGCCTCGGCGTCGAGCAAGGCGTCCAGGTCGGACGGGTTGCTGGTGCGCACGCGGATGATCCAGGCCGTGTGGGGATCGGCGTTGACCTGTTCGGGCGCGCTGGTGAGCGCGTCGTTGACGGCCACGATCTCCCCCGCCACCGGCGAGAACAGCTCGGAGACGGCCTTGACCGACTCGATCGTGCCGAACACTTCACCTTGCGACAGCACGCGCCCGACCTGCGGCAGTTCGACGAAGACCACGTCGCCGAGTTGCTGCTGCGCGAAGTCGGTGATGCCGACATCGGCCGCGTCGGTGTCGACGCGGATCCACTCGTGGTCCTTGGTGTACTTCAGGTCAGCGGGATACATCGGCGGGTCAGCTCCTTGGCCGCTTGTAGAACGGCATCGGGACAATACGTGCGGCGGCAAGACGACCGCGCACGTCGACGTGCAGCTCACGGTCGTGTTGGGCGAGGTCGGCAGGGACGTACGCCATGGCGATGGCCTTCTTCAGGAACGGAGTTTGGGTGCCGCTGGTGACCACGCCGACCGGCTGCCCGTCGAGCAGCACGGGATAGCCGTGCCGTGCGATCGCGCGGTCGACCATCTCGATCCCGACCAGGGTGCGCGTCACCCCGTTGGCCTTCTGGGCACGCAGTACGCCGGCGCCGTTGAAGGTCGGTTTCTTCCAGCCGACCACCCAGCCGAGGCCCGCCTCGAGCACCGTGGTGGTCTCGTCCATGTCGTTGCCGAACAGGCGCATCGACGCCTCGAGGCGCAGGGTGTCGCGCGCCCCGAGCCCGGCCGGCACGACACCGGCCGAGGCGCCGGCGTGCAGGATCGCCTGCCAGACGGCCGGCGCGTGCGCTGGTGGCACGAACACTTCGAAGCCGTCCTCGCCGGAGTAGCCGGTCCGCGAGATGGTGCCGCGCACGCCGGCGATTTCGCCCGGCTCGAACCAGTAGTACCTGATGTCGGCGAGCGGCGTCGCGGTCAGCGTCTGCAGCACGTCGACCGCGGCCGGTCCCTGGAGCGCCAGCAAGGCGTAGCGGCTGCTGGTATTGACCGCAGGCGCGTCAGCGAAGGGCTGGACCTGCGTACGGATCCAGGCGAAGTCCTTGTCGATGTTCGAGGCGTTGACGACCAGCAGGAAGTGGTCGTCGGCCATCCGGTAAACGAGCAGATCGTCGACGAAGGTGCCCTGCTCGGTGGTCAGGGCCGAGTACTGGATCTGCCCGATTGCCAGCCGGGACGCGTCGTTGGCGGAGATCTGCTGGACCGCCGCCAGCGCGTCGCTGCCGGCGATCTCGATCTCACCCATGTGACTGACGTCGAACAGCCCGGCCCGAGTGCGGACGGCCAGGTGTTCGTCGGAGATGCCGCTGTACTCGACCGGCATGTCCCAGCCACCGAAGGCGACCATGCGGGCGCGGTGGCCAAGGTGCGTCGCGTGGAGCGGCGTCTGCTTGAGGGCAGTCTGGGTGTCGACCATTCGGGACTGGGGCGTCTGGACTGGGGCGTCGGGAGCGGCGCCGTCAGGACTGGGGCCGTCGAGACTGGGGGCGGCCGCTCAGCGCGCCTTCCACGAGCCGCCTGCCACGCGACCGTTCGAGGCGCGGGGCGGGTCGGCCGCAACCACGCCAACGTACTACAGGGCACGGGCTGCTGGCTAGGATGGCCCTGCTGGATCGCCCTGCCGGACAGCGCAGGGGACGGGCGGTCACCGACCGTCCGTCCCCACGCCAGCATCGCGCCTACGTGTTCGGGAGCGCGGCGCCCTTGACCTTGATGTTGCGGAAGGCGACGGTGTTGCCGTGGTCCTGGATCAGCAGGTGGCCGCTCTTGGCCTCGCCGAAGCCCTTGAAGTCCTTGTACTTGCTGACCGCCACCAGCTTCTTGAAGTCGGCGCTGGCGCGGTCGAACTCGAGCAGCTTCGTGCCGTTGAGCCAGTGTTCGACCTTGGTGCCCTTGCTGATGATGTGCACGCTGTTCCACTCGCCGATGGCCTTGACGGGCCTGCTGGCCGGGGCAGCGATGAGGTCGTACAGCGACCCGAAAGTCCGGTTGCCGCCGCGGCCCATCTTCGCATCCGGATGCTGCGCATCGTCCAGCAACTGGTACTCGAGGCCGATCGCCGAGCCGCGGCCCGGGGTGCCCAGCTTCTCGGTGACGAAGTACTTGACGCCGCTGTTGGCGCCCTTGGTCAGTTGGGCGTCGAGCTTCCACTCGAAGTCGCCGAATTCGTCGACCGTGACGATGTCGCCGCCGTGGGCGGCTTCGGCGCCGCCCGACTCGACGACGCTGAGGATGCCGTCCTTGACCAGCCACCCCTTCTCCGGGAAGCCCTGGGCATGGGCGTTGCGCCAGCCCTTGGTGGTCTTGCCATCGAACAGCAGCTTCCAGCCTTCGGCCTGCTCCTGGGGCGTCAGCGTGTTGATGGCCGCATCGGCGACGACGACGGCGGATTCCGGGCGGTCGTCGCCGACCACGGCCGGGGAGATGGCGAGGACTGACGCGCCAAGCGCAGCCGACGCCGCGAGAGCGGCAAGGGCAGTCGAGGCACGGGACGAGCGGGGCGATTGGGCCATAGCGATCTCCTGGACCGCCAGCACTGGACGGTCGCGTGATGGGACCCCGTCACTCTAGTGCAGTCGCGCTCACGTGTCGAGGCGGGGCGCCGGCCGTTCATGAACCACGCTCGGCGCGCGGCCGGGGCTGGGCGTGTAGCACTCCCGCTCCCGATCACCCGCCTCCAGAGGCATGGCCGGCCGCGCGGCTCGCACCCGCCTCGGGCCGGTGTAGGACAGGTAGGCCTGCAGGGTGTGGTAGCTGATGTCGAGCACGCGGCAGGCCTCGCGCTTGTTGCCAGCAACACGTCGCAGGACCATCCGAGCGTAACGGCTGCCCCACGCGCGCATGCTGTCGTCGGCATCGCCGCCCGGCGCCAGCACGTCGCGGTAGCGTCCGGTCACGGCCTCTGGCAGGTCGTCGACGTCCAGCACCTGCGTGCGCGCCAGCGTCACCGCCCGTTCGATGACCCGCTCCAGTTCCCGGACGTTCCCTGGCCATTCGTACAACATCAGCGCGTCCAGGGCATCGGGTGCCACGCGGTAGGGCTGCCCGTCGGCCGAGCGCTGAACGATGGCTTCGACCAGCGCGGGGATGTCGTCGCGACGGGCGCGCAGGGGCGGCACCGAGACCTCAACCGCGTTCAGGCGATAGAACAGGTCCCAGCGGAATTCGCCGCGCCGGCACAGCATCTCCAACGGGCGGTTGGTGGCCGCCACGATTCGGACGTCGACTCGCCGGCCGCCGTAGCCACCGACCCGCTCCACGGTCGGCTCCTGGATGACTCGCAGCAGCTTGGCCTGTGCCGAGGGCGACAGGTCGGACACCTCGTCGAGGAACAGCGTGCCGCCGTCGGCCTGCTCGAACTTGCCGCGCCGCCCGCGCACCCCGGTGGCGGTGCGCTCCTCAATCCCGAACAGCTCGGCCTCGATCAGCGACTCGACGATGGCCGCGCAGTTGAGGGGCACGAATGGCCCGCCGCGCCGCTCGCTCATTGCATGAACCTGGCGCGCGACCAGTTCCTTGCCGACGCCGCTCTCGCCCTCGATCAGGACGATGAAATTCTTGCGGGCGGCGCGGGCGATGCGCTCCTGGAGTTGGCGCATGACCGGCGTCGTGCCGAGCAAGCCGCCCTGCTCGACCGCCGCCGACTGGAGCACGTGCCGCGTGTCGGCCTTGCGCTCGACGTCGCGCAGCAGCGGCACCAGCGCTGACACGATGGCCATCACCGGCGCCGCCTCGGCGACGGCCTGCGGCTCACCGAGCGCAGAGACCCGGAGAGCCTCGGAGCCGCCGGGCAGCAGCACCCGGCCCGCGCTCCATTCGATCGGCTCACCAGCGAGGTGAATCGCCACAGCCCCGAGCGTGCAGACCTGGGCGATCAGATGCTCGAGCCCCTCGCGCGCCTGCGACTCGGCGCGCAGGACGACCACGGCGCGTTCGAGGAACGTCGCCGCCGCGCTGCCCTCAGGCGGGGGCTGTCCTGTGCTGTTGGTCCAACCTGCGGTCATGGTGGTCCCCCTGCTCTCGCCGCGCGCGGTGCGGCCACCCGCTGTCACTTCAAGCCATGGACCGGCCCCGGGCACAGACCGACCGACCCCTCCGGGCGATTTCTCGTGCGCGCATCGACGCCGTGTGAAGGCAGGACGCACGTGGGGTACTCAGTACTCAGACGGCCACGGCCGACTCGACTGCCAGGCTGCCTCGTACACCACGCTTTGTCGCGTCACGCGGCTGACGTGGCACCGGACGACCAGGCCGATGGCGAGCGTCGACCCACTGCGGGTGCGCCACCGAAGCGACATCGGCCGCCCCGGTCGGACCGCGCCGGCCAGTCGACAACGCAGCCCGTGCCGGGAGACATCGACCACCTCGAGCATGCGAACGCCTGGAATCTGCGGGTCGACGGCCTCGCCCGGCGCATGCCGCATCTCGCCACGCCGCTCGCCGATGATCAGGTCCGCCATGTCAGCACCCGTCCCAGGTGTCGGCCGCGCCGAGGCACAACACCCGAATCCGCTGCGTGCTCCCCAGTACCCGGATCGCATAGGCGTGGCCACGTGGACCGGTCAGGTACAGCGAGCCCGCGTTCCCAGTGCCGCGCGGCGTGAAGTGAAGCCGAGACTGGATGCCGAGTCGCACCGGCGTCGACCCGGCGGGCAGGGTGCCGAGGCCATCCGAGTCGGGCAGGACGCGATTGATCCGCAGCGCGGCCCGCCCCTCGCGAAACGCCGGACGCCACGCCTGGAGCGGCGCGTCGGTGCCGGCAGCGATGTCTGCGCTGGTGACGCCATTGCCGTTGCCGTCGGCGAGTACGCGGATCGACCCGGAACCTGCGGCGTCGAATTCGACGGCGAGTGCACGCTGCAGCCGTCGCGCATCCTGCGCCACGCGCCGCAGGTCGAGCACCAGGCCGCGGGCCGCTTCACGCCCCGCGCGCTCGTCGCGCAGCGCGGTCAGCGCCTGCCACCCGTTCGCCGCCACCATTGTCGTCAGCGCCATCACCATCAGCACTTCGGGCATCGACGTGCCGCGATGTCCGACGACGGCGAGGGGTCCGGAGGCGGACCGGGCAGATCCACCTCCGGGGGCTGCGTTACTGCTGCGCCGGCTTGCCATCGCCCGAGCCGCCGAGGGTCAGGTGTGGACGGAGCTTGAGGAACGACTTCTCGCCGATGCCCTGAATGTTCATCAGGTCCTCGAGCTTCTTGAACGGACCGTTCTTCTCGCGATACGCGACGATCCGCTGGGCGGTGGTCGGGCCGATGCCGGGCAGCGCGTCGAACTGCTGCTGCGTAGCGGTGTTGACGTTGACGGTCTGCGACGGGGCCGCGACCTTGGCGGCCTGTCCGTCGGTGAGCGCGGCGCCGGTGGCTGGTGCGGACGCCGACAGCAGGGGCACGGTCGAGACGAGGAACGCGGCGAGGACAAGGCTGGTCATCGGACTACCCTCCTGGGTTGAGGGCGCGGTCCCGGCGCCGCCGGGAGGTTGGCCCGCCCGTGAACACGTCGCGACCGGGAACCGCGCACGCCGCTGTTCAGGAGCAAGCGGCGCGCCAGCGACCGGGCGTTTGGCCGGTCTCATGCGTAACGTGTTGATGACGTGAGGGTTTGCTCGCGATTCGGGCCGCGATCCGGCTAATCGGCCGGCGGCGGTGATGGCGTACGCACGGTAACCGCCGGAGGCGGGACGCAACGGGCGTTGCGCGTCCCGGGTGCTGTCAGGCGCTGTGCCGGGTCGAGGCGTACCAGGCCACGGTCTCGCGCAAACCGGTCTCGAGATCGACGGTGGGCTCGTACCCGAGCATCAGGCGGGCCCGGCTGATGTCGGCGAGCGAGTCGCGGACGTCGCCGGCGCGCGATGGCGCGTAGGTGGGCTCGACGTCGGCGCCGGTGATGACCTTCAGGGTCTGGAACAGGTGATTCAGCGAGATCCGCGTGCCGGTGGCGACGTTGATCACCTGGCCGCTGGCCTCGGGCCCGGCCTGCGAGGCGCGCAGGGCGCCCTCGACGACGTTGGTGACGTAGGTGAAGTCCCGGGTTTGTTCGCCATCGCCGTGGATGGTCGGCGCATTGCCGTCGACCAGGTAGCGGATGAACAGCGAGATCACGCCCGAGTACGCCGAGGACGGATCCTGCCGTGGCCCGAACACGTTGAAGTAGCGGATGGTCACGGTCGACAACCCGTACAGTTCGGTGAACATCTGCATGTACTGCTCGCCCACCAGTTTCTGCAACGCGTACGGCGAGAGCGGCGCCGTCGGCATGTCCTCGCGTTTGGGCAGGACGGCCGCGTTGCCGTAGGCCGACGAACTGCCCGCATACACGACGCGACGCACGCCCGCGTCACGCGCCGCCACGAGCAGGCTCAGCGTGGCGTCGATGTTCGCGCGGTTGGACGTGAGCGGATCGTCCACCGATCGCGGCACCGAGGGAATGGCGGCCTGGTGCAGTACGTACTCGACGCCCTCGACCGCCTGGCGTGCGAAGGCATGATCTGCGAGATCGCCCTCGAGGAACTCGACACCCTCGACGTGCGACAAGTTGCCGCGAGACCCGGTGATCAGGCTATCCGCGACCCTGACGCGATCGCCGCGTCGCCGCAGCGCCTCGGCCATGTGCGAGCCGATGAAGCCCGCGCCTCCCGTGACCAGATAAAACGCCATGCGTCTCTGAAACTCCGACGAGCCGTGCCCGCCACGAATGGTGTGAACGCGACATGCGCCCCGGCGGCTCCAGTGCGACAGTGCGACAGTCGCCCGATAAGCCGAATTCTGTCCCCCTCGCCTCCCTTGCGGGACGCTCGGATGGGCGATCATTCCTCTGGGACCGGCATTGCTGACGGCCTCGAGCAACCTACCCGGAGGCTTCGGACGGGCCGTCCTCGAGCGCCTCCCTATTTGGTCTTGCTCCGTGCGGGGTTTTGCCTGCCACTCCCGTCACCGGGAGCGCGGTGCGCTCTTACCGCACCTTTTCACCCTTACCTGCGTCGTACCGGTTCACTCCCCGCGCGTCCACCGGTCAGCATGCACCGGGCCATTTGGAGGAGTCAGCCGGCACGACGCCGGCGGTATATTTTCTGTGCCACTTTCCGTCGGGTTGCCCCGCCCGGGCGTTACCCGGCGCACTGCCCTGCGGAGTTCGGACTTTCCTCCAGCAGCCAGGAGCGCCCGGCCACCAGCGATCGCCTGGACGACTGCCGCGACGGGATCATACCTGACGATCGGGAGGCGGGAGTCGGAGGCGGGCGCTGGGGGCTGGGGGCTGGGGGCTCTCGATGGCCGGTGGCCGGCGACCGGCGCCCTACCGGTCCTTCTCCTGCGAGATGGCGTACTGCTCGAGCTTCTTGTAGAGATTGCTGCGCGGGGTGTCGATCACCTCGGCGGTCCGCGAGATGTTCCAGCCGTGCTCGCGCAGCTTGTCGACCAGGAACTCGCGCTCGGCCTGCTCCTTGAACTCGCGCAGCGTGGTCGGCGTTGGCGGCAACGGGCGTGACGGCTCGGTTGCAACGGTCAGGTCCGCTGCGCCGGACTCGGTCGAGTCGCTTGCCGCATCGCTCCCGTACGGGGTGACCGCAGAGGACGTGGGCGACCCCGACGGGACCGCCGCCCCGAGCGACGACCCCGCGGCCACTGCCGCCGCGACCGGCAACGGCAGCGGCGCGCCTTCGGCCCGCAGGAACGGCCGCAGGTCGTTCGCGACGATGGTGTCGCCGGGGGCCATGATCAGTGCCCGCTCGACCGTGTTCTTCAATTCGCGAATGTTGCCGCGCCAGCGATGCAGCTGCAGCAACTCCATCGCATCGACCGAGAACCGTCGCGTCCGCCCGCCCTCGCCCGCGAACAGGTCGGCGAAGTGCTTGACCAGCAGCGGCACGTCCTCGCGCCGTTCGCGCAGCGCCGGCACCCGAACCGGGATCACGCTGAGCCGGAAGTACAGGTCCTCGCGAAAGGTGCCCTCGGCGATGGCGGCTTCGAGGTCCTTGTTGGTGGCGGCAATCACCCGCACGTCGACCTTCAGCGTGCGCTGCGAGCCGATCCGCTCGACCTCGCCCTCCTGCAGCACGCGCAGCACCTTGGCCTGGGTCTTCTGGCTCATGTCGCCGACTTCGTCCAGGAAGATGGTGCCGCGGTCGGCCAGTTCGAACTTGCCGATCTGCTTGTCGGTGGCGCCGGTGAAGCTGCCCTTCTCGTGCCCGAACAGCTCGCTCTCGATCAGCTCTTCGGGAATCGCCGCGCAGTTGACCTGCACGTAGCGCTCTCGCGAGCGCAGGCTGTTGCGATGAATCGCCCGCGCGACCAGTTCCTTGCCGACGCCGCTCTCGCCGAGGACCAGCACGGTGGCATTGGTCGGGGCGGCGCGACCGATCGCGTCGAGCACCTGCATCAACGCCGGGCCCTGACCGACGATGTTGTAGCGGGCATCCTCGGCGCCCCGCAGACGCCGGTTCTCGCGTTCGAGGCGACTGGTCTTGAGCGAGTTGCGGATGGTCAGCAGCACGCGCTCGCTGGAGAGTGGCTTCTCGATGAAGTCCTGGGCGCCGAGCTTGGTGGCCTCGACTGCGGTGGCGACCGTGCCGTGGCCCGAGATCATCACCACCGGCAGCGACTCGTCCTGCGCCTTGAGCCGGCCGAGCACCTCGAGCCCGTCGACCCCCGGCATCTTGATGTCGCAGAACACCAGGTCGGGCGACTCGCTGCGGGCCAGTGCCAGCCCTTCCTCACCGGTGGCGGCCAGCGCGCATGCGTAGCCTTCGTACTCCAGGATCATCCGCAGGCTGTCGCGAATGCCCAGTTCGTCGTCGATGACCAGGATGCGGCCGGCGGTCAGGGGGTTAGGAGTCACAGGGATTCTCGGAGCTGGGGGCTGGGGGCTGTGGGGCCTGGGAGGTGCGGCTCACAGCACCGGGAAGCGCGTCGGATCGTCGAGCAACTGCTGCAGCCTGGCCTCGTCAACCACCGGGACGCCGAGCGTGCGGGCCTTGTCCAGCTTGCTACCGGCGGCCTCACCGGCCACCACCAGTGACGTCTTCCTGCTCACCGACCCGGCGACCTTGGCGCCCAGGGCCAGCAACTGCCCGGTGGCATCCTCGCGGGTCAGCGTCTGCAAGGTGCCGGTCAGCACGATAGTACGTCCATCGAGGGGACCGGGCGCGCGCGACTCAGGCACCGGGCGACCCATGTGCAGCCCAGCCGCCTCGAGCCGGGCCAGCAGCGCGACGCTCTCCGGCGCGTCGAAGAACCGGCGCAGCGAGGCCGCCACGACCGGGCCGACGTCCCCCACGGCCGTCAACTGCTCGACCCGTGCCGCGGCAACGGCGGCCATCGTTCCGAAAGCGTCCGCGAGCGCCTGCGCGCCGCGCTCGCCGACGTGGCGGATGCCGAGGCCGAAGATCAGCCGCCACAGGTCGTGGCGGCGGCTGGCGTCGATCTGCGCGACCAGCGCGCTGGCAGACTTCTCGCCGAAGCGGCGCGGCGTCAGGACCCGTGGCCCACTCGTCTCGTCCGCCCTCGCCGTGCGGCCCGCGGCGACGCGGTCGGCGCGGCGCGCCTGCGCGTCGAACTTGAGGTCGGCCAGCGTCTCGACAGTGAGGTGGTACAGGTCGGCATAGTCGTGCACCAGCCCGAGGCTGACCAGCTTGTCGACGAGGGCTTGCCCGAGGCCATCGATGTTCATTGCCCGTCGTCCGGCGAAATGCTCGAGGCTGCGCCGCAGCCGGGCCGGACAGCTCGGATTGGGACACCGCCAGACGACCTCGTCGTCCGGGCGCTCGAGCGTGCTGTGGCACTCGGGGCAGGTGGTCGGCATCTCGAACGGCGGCAGTCCCTCGGGCCGCACGCCGAGGATCGGCTTGACGATCTTCGGGATGACGTCGCCGCCCTTCTCGAGCAGCACCTGGTCGCCGGGCCGGATGTCCTTGCGGCGAATTTCCTCGTCGTTGTGCAGCGTCGCGTACTGGATCGTCGATCCGGCCAGCAGCACCGGCTCGAGTACGGCCAGCGGCGTCACCGCCCCGGTCCGCCCGACCTGCACGTCGATCCGCAGCAACCGGGTCGTGACCTGCTGGGCGGGAAACTTGAAGGCAGTGGCCCAGCGCGGAAACTTGGAGGTGTAGCCGAGGCGCGCCCGCTCCTCGCGCCGGTCGACCTTGATCACGATGCCGTCGGTGTCGAACGGCAACTGCCGGCGGGTGTCGGCCCACGACGCGCAGAAGGCCTGGACCGCGGCGATGCCGTCGCAGCCCTGCCAGTGCTTCTCGACCGGCAGGCCCCACGTGGCCAGCGTCCGCAACAACGCGATCTGCGAGCCGGGCAGCGGATCGGGATCGACGTCGGGCGGCGCGACCGCGTGATAGAAGAAGGCTCGCAACCCGCGACGCGCCACCAGTTGCGGATCGAGGTTGCGCAGGGTGCCGGCGGCGGCGTTGCGCGGGTTGGCGAACAGCGGCTCGCCGCTGGCTTCACGCTCCTCGTTCAAGCGAGCGAACGCCGGACGCGGAAAATAGATCTCGCCCCGTATCTCGAGCCGCCCGGCGGGGGCCTTCGACAGGCGCAACGGAATCGCCTGGATCGCCCGGACGTTGGCCGAGACGTCCTCGCCGATCACTCCGTCGCCACGCGTCACGCCCCGCACGAACCGGCCATCGTCGTAGGTCACGGCAATGCTCAGGCCGTCAATCTTGAGTTCGGCGACGTAGCGCACGGGGTCGTCGATCGCCAGGCCCTTGCGGACGCGCTCGTCAAAGGCCGACAGCTCGCCGTCGTCATAGGCGTTATCGAGGCTGAGCATCGGCAGCAGGTGCTCGGCGGTGGCGAAGCCCTCGACCGGACGCCCGCTGACCCGCTGCGACGGCGAGTCCGAGGTGACCAGATCGGGATGGCCTGCTTCGAGCTCGCGCAACTCGCGCATCAGCCCGTCGAACTCGGCGTCGGAGATCTCCGGGTCGTCGTGGACGTAGTAGCGCTCCTCGTGGTGCCGGATGCGGGCACGGAGCGCGTCGATGCGGTCGGCGGGAGCGGGCATGCGGCGGTCTGCGGGAACGAACGCCCGCCTGCGCCGGTCGAGGATACCAGACCGATCAGCGGTCCCGGGAGAGGACGTAATCGGCCAGGCTGATCAGCGACTCGCGCTCGCGACTGGGCGGGAAGACGTGGAGCTGTTCGCGCGCGATCGCGGCGTACTCGGCGGCGCGGCGGGTCACCTGCGGGACGATGTCGTACTCGCGCAGCAACGCCGAGACCTGGCGCCACGCCTCGTCGGTGACGTCGCCGTCGCGAACGATCTGGTCGATCAGCGGACGGGCCGCGTCCGGGTTGTGCTCTCGCAGCAGGATCATCGGCAGCGTGACCTTGCCTTCGCGCAGGTCGCTGCCGATGGGCTTGCCCAGCGTGGTCTGGTCGGCGGTGTAGTCGAGCAGGTCGTCGACCAGCTGGAAGGCGATGCCGAGATTGAAACCGTACTCCCAGAGCGCCTGCTCCTGGGCCGGCGGCAAGGTGCCGACCATCCCGCCGATCCGCGACGCGCCGGCGAACAGGTAGGCGGTCTTGCGGCGGATGATGTCGAAGTACTCGTCTTCGGTGATCTCGACGTCGCCGTTCTTGGTGAGCTGATAGAGCTCGCCCTCGATCATCTTGAGGGTGACGTCACAGAGCACCCGGAGCACGTCGATCCGGTCGTACGTCAGCGCCATCCCGAGCGACTTGATGTAGAGGTAGTCGCCAAGCAACACCGTGACGTCGTTGCCCCACCGCGAGTGCACTGCCAGCCGGCCGCGGCGCAGTTCCGAGTCGTCGATGATGTCGTCGTGCACCAGCGTGGCGGTGTGGATGAATTCGATCACCGACGCGTACAAGACGGCCATCTCCCCTGACGGGTCGCCCCCCGCCAGGCGCGCCGCCATCAGCATCACCGCCGGGCGGACACGCTTGCCGCCGGAGTTCTGCAGGTACTTGCCGATCTGGGGGATGAGTTCGACGCGCGAGTCGATGTGGCGCAGGAACGCCTGGTTGACTCGTTCCAGGTCGTCCCGAACGGGTTCGAACAGCTGCGCTAGATCGGGCGGAGACGAGGAAGGCTGCACGTTCAAAACCCCGGGAATATCAACACATTGTGGTAGGAGTGTCAACGCGCCCACGGGATGGGGGCGTCGCTCCGAACACCGCGTTCGCGTTCCGCCACGCCTGGGCTTGCGCCTCCTCGATCGAGAGGCCCCGACAGCGAGCGATGGTCTCGAGCACCGCCTGCACCCGGGCCGGTTCGTTGCGGCCGCCGCGCCGTGGCGCCGGCGCCAGGTACGGGCTGTCGGTTTCGACCAGCCAGCGGTCGGCCGGGACCCAACGGGCCACCTCGCGCAGCGCATCGGCCCGCGGAAACGTGACGATGCCCGAGAACGAGAGGTGAAAGCCGCGACTGACTGCGGCCTCAGCCAGGGCCTGGTCGCCGGTGAAACAGTGGAAGACGCCCCGCGCTCGCCCGCCACCGTGCGTGTCGAGCACGGCCAGCGTATCGGCGTCGGCCTCGCGGGAGTGGATCACCACCGGCAGGTCTCGAGCGACCGCCAGCGCGACCTGGTCGGCGAAGATCACTTGTTGCACCTCGCGCGGAGCGAAGTCGTAGTGGTAGTCCAGGCCGATTTCGCCGACGGCCACGGCGCTGGTTTGCGCCAGCACCTCGGATACCAGACGCGTGACCTCGTCGGCCGCCACCTGCGCGGCGTGATGGGGATGCAGACCGGCGGCGAATCGCAGCGACGGCCAGAGCTGCCGCAGCCGATCGACTCTCTGCCGTTCGACGCCACTGGCCGCATCCAGGATGCAGACCGCGTCGGTCACGCCAGCCTCGAGGGCGCGCGCGATCACCGCCTCCAGATCGTCGACGAACTCGTCACCGGCGAGGTGGCAGTGGGTGTCGATCAGGCTCGAGGGGCAGGGCTCAAAGCTCAAGGCGGAGCCCTCAGGCTGCAGGGATCAGGCTGCCCGACGCCCGCAGCCGTGTCATCTGACGCGTGTGCCGGGCGCCGGCGGAGTCTCGAAGCCGAGCAGCTGCGCCTTGCCGTCGGTGTCGGCGGCGAGCACCATGCCGTGCGAGACCGATCCCATCATCGGCCGCGGTTCCAGGTTGGCGATGAACACGATCGACCGCCCGATCAGCGCTTCGGGCACATACGAGTCGGCGATGCCGGCCAGAATCGTCCGCTTCGAGGCCGGGCCGTCCTGCACGGTCAACTTCAGCAGCTTCTTCGACTTCGGCACCGGCTCGGCGTGCAGCACTGTGCCGACTTTCAGTTCGACGCGGGCGAAGTCGTCGATCACGATTGTGGACGACGTGGCGTCGGCCGAGGCGGCGGGTCCAGCAGTCGTGGCCGGCGTCGAGCCGGGGACGTCATCATGCACGTCTGACACTCCGTCGGAGCGCACCACCGCGACGGGCGCTGCGCCTTTGTCTAGAAG
>JACDAO010000543.1 GCA_013695405.1 Acidobacteriota bacterium
GTGTCGGCCTTCTTCCTGGTCGGCGGCATCTTCGCGATGCTGATCCGGCTGGAACTGGCGACCCCGCGCGGCGATCTGATGACGCCCGAGACCTACAACAAGGTCTTCACCGCGCACGGCGTGGTGATGGTGTTCTTCTTCCTGATCCCGTCGATTCCGGCTATTCTCGGCAACTTCCTGGTGCCGCTGATGATCGGCGCCCGTGATCTGGCGTTTCCGCGCATCAACCTCCTGAGCTGGTACATCTACGTGCTCGGCGGCCTGTTCGGCATCGCCGCGCTGGTCTCGGGCGTCATCAGATCGCCGCGCGGTGTCGCCAGTTCCAGCCGGACCAGCATCGCGAAGATGCCGCCGACCAGGAAGAAGGCCGACACCGCGTACAGGTAGAGCAGCGCGATCCGCTTGTGGTCCCTGGTGAAGAACCACGACATCGCGCCGTGGGTTTCGTTCAGGTAGTGCCGGCTGGGCATCACCGGCGTCGGGCCGACTGCCGGTTCGAGTTCGGGACTTCTGACGTCGTGCATGGCGGTGTTCCTAGTTCGTCCCGCGGGTGTCGGTGGCCGGCGCGGCCGCTGGCGCTGTGGACCCGCCCTGGCCGCCACCAGGCGCGCCGGCGCCGAGCGACTTGATGTACGCGATCAGCGAGACCAGACCCTCTTCGCTGATCTGACCCTGATAGGTCGGCATCAGTGGCGCATAGCCCTGCACCATCTTCGCCTGCGGGTTGAGGATCGACTCGCGCACGTACGCCTCGTCGGCCAGCACCCGGGCGCCGTTGGCCATCTGCTGCGGCTTGCCGAAGACGCCGACCAGCGACGGGCCGCGGCCGGTGCCCTCGGCCTGGTGGCAGGTGACGCAGCCGAGGCTGGCGAACTGCTGCGCGCCGGTCGAGGTCAGCGTTCCGGCCGGTGCACCGCCAGCCAGCCACTGCTGGTAGTCGCGCGGTGCCAGCGCGACGATCTTGCCGATCATCCCGGAGTGCTGGGTGCCGCAGTACTCGGCGCAGAACAGCCGGTACTCACCGGCCTGGGTGGCCTCGAACCACAGGGTCGTGGTCTTGCCCGGCACCGCGTCCATCTTGGTGCGGAAGGCCGGGATGTAGTAGCTGTGGATCACGTCCTCGGACGAGATCAGCAGCTTGACCGGCGTGCCGACCGGAATGTGCAGCTGGTTGATCTCGCGGTGGCCGGTCAGGTGATGCGCCTTCCACATCCACCGCTTGCCGACGACGTAGACCTCCATCGCCTCGGCCGGCGGCTTGGCCAGTGCGAAGTAGACGCTGGTGCCCCACACGAACATCACCAGGGTGATCAGCAGCGGGATCGCCGTCCAGATGATCTCGAGCGCGGTGCTGCCGTGGATGTTGGCGCCGACCTCGTCGGCGCGACGTCGCTGGTAACGGACGGCCAGCACCACGAGCAGGGCCGCCACGAGCACCGAGAAGAACACGGTGACCGCGAGCATGAAGAAGTACAAGTTGTCCACGCGCGACGCGACCGTGGAGGCCTGCACCGGAAAGAGATTGAAGGAGCCGCCCATAAGGTTCTGACTTACGCCTTGTGTGAAGCGCCCGGCAACACGCCCGTTGGCGTATGGTCGAAGTCGCCGCGGCGCTCGCGGCGCCGCAAAAGCACCCAGCCCAGGCCCATGGCGAGGACCATCAGCACGCCAGCCGCGCGCACCACGTTCATCGCCACCAGCCCGTAGGTTCCCGTCGAGGGGTCGTAGTGGAAGCAGTACAGCAGCGCGGTGTCGACCGGTGTGGCAATCGCCCGGTTCGAGGCCTCGACGAGGCCGAGCCGGAGATCGCGCGGCGCGAAGTCGATGCCGAAGAAGTAGCGGGAGATGCGACCCTCCGGGGTCAGCACGGTCAAGCCAGCGGCGTGCGCGTACTGGTCGGTCTTCTCGTCGTAGGTGTAGGTGAAGCCGACCGTGGCGGCGAGCCGATCGATGTCGGCCTTCCTGCCGGTCAGGAAGTGCCACGCATGCGAGGTGCCTTCGCGGTCGTAGTGATCGACGTACGCCGCCTTCTTGGCCGCCGCCAGCCCAGGACCTTCGCCGGGATCGAAGCTGACCACCACCACCTCGAACTCCTGCCCGGCCGAGAACTTCAGGCCCTTCAGCCCGGCGGTCATACCGGTCAGCACCTGCGTGCACAGCATCGGGCACTCGTAGTACGCCAGCGCCAGCACCACCGGACGCATGCCGAAGTAGTCACCGAGGCGAACCGCGGCGCCGGTCTCGTCCACGAACGTCAAATCAGCCGGCACCTGCGCGCCGAGCCGCTGGGCATAGCCGACGCCTGTCAGCGCCGCCGGCGTCTGGTCGACCGGGATTCCCGGTTCGATCTGCACCTGACCTTGCGCGGCCGCGGGGCACACGCCGGCCGTGACGGCCAGCAGGGCCGCAAGCAACGCGTGTCGAATCGTGCGCACCAGCGACGACATGGTCAGCGTTCCTTCCTCGAGTGTGACGACCGTCAGCGGCTGCCGCCGCCCGGTCGTGGGCCGCTGCCCGCGACGTTGGCCTTGGGGGTGGTGGGACGCGCGGGCTGTCCCAGCG
>JACDAO010000171.1 GCA_013695405.1 Acidobacteriota bacterium
GCTGCACACGGCTAGTGCTGCGATCAGCAGGCTGCGCCTCAACAGCCGAGGAAGGTGTGCGTCTCCTGCCATATCTGCTCCAGGTGCCCGAGCAGTTGGTGTCCGTCTTCCAGCAACCGCAGCGTCACGTTGGATCGGCCGGCGCAGAACGCGACGACGCCAGGCGCAGGCACGACCTCGTCCTGTGTGCCCTGGAAGATCAGCGTCGGCTGCGAGACCGGCGCATGCCAGGCCGGGTACGCCATCGCATCGCGATAGAACTCGTAGTGCAGCGGTCGCAGGTCGCCGTCGCCGTGATGAAAGATGTCGCGGGTGCCGGCTCGTTCCCAGGCGTCGACGACCCCCGGACCGAAGTCGTCCTGTCGATTGCGTCCGAAGGCGAGTGCCGGCGCCAGCAGCACGAGGTGGCTGATCGTATGGTGTGGCAACACGAGCGACAGCCTCGCCGCGGCATGCCAGGCGACGAAGCCGCCCAGGCTCGAGCCGATCAGCGCCACCGGGCCCGGCGCACCTCGGGCGATGACGGTGCCGACCTCGTCGAGCATCCGGCTGACCGTGAGCGTCGAGAAATCTGGCGCGTTCAGGTCAGGAGTGATCAACGGCACACCGACCTGCGCGAACCGCTCGGCAAAGAACTGCGCTTTGGTCGAGCGCGCCGACGAGGCGAAGCCGTGCAGGTAGATGACTCGCAATCGGCGTTCCCTAGATGATGCCTGTGCAGTCGGGACGACACTGACAGGCGATCTCGGCGGTGCCGCCGGTGTGGTAGTCGTAGGTCAGTTCCTCACCGACGTCGATGGTGCGGCTAGCGCGGATCCAGATGATGCCGTCGATGATCTGGGTGTAGCTGTTCGGCTTGCAGGCGTGGTTGATGTAGCGCGACACGTTGCCGCCGAAGTTGGCGTCCACCGCCCATCGGTGGCTCAGCTCGAAACACCAGATGCACCCTTCTTCAAGATAATCCGCCTCGCGGACGTGACTCTCTTTGGAGGGCACCAGCTGACCCGAGTAGTAGATGATCCGCCGATTTTTCGGAATCCGCTCGAGCGCGAACACACCCCACCCGTGCAACGAACTCCGGCGTCGTTCGATCTGCGGCAGCGGGAGGTCGTCGGGCAGCTTGACCAGCTGCCCGGCCACGCGCGATCGCATCTTGATGCGCGTGCCGTCGATGATGAGGGGAGCGTACGCGAGGTGTGGGGTGTTGCCGTTGTTCGTGCCGTTCATGGGCCTGACGTGCTTGGCCAACCAGTGTGCCTCCGGGCAATCGTGCCGCGATTGTAGCAAACGGGCTCGCGCCTGACGCCTGACGCCTGACGCCAGACGCCTGACGCCTGACGCGTAGGGGCCGGACGCGTAGGGGCCGGACTTGTCCGGCCCACGCCGCTTGTCCGGCCCGCGTCACCGTTCAGATGACGCGGCGTGATCGAAGATCGTCGATCGCGTCCGGTGTCAGCCCGAGCACGCCGCCATAGACGTCGTCGTTGTGTGCGCCGAGTGGCGGGCCTGGCCACGTGGTGCGCCCTGGCGTGGCCGAGAGCTGTGGGGCGATCGCAGGGATCACCACGTCCTCCCCGTTGTCGACCCGCACGTGCTCGATCAGCCCGCGCGCCGCGAAGTGCGGATCGGTCATCTGATCGGCCACCGAGTAGATCGGGCCGCATGGCACGTCGGCGGCATCGAGCTGCGCGAAGGCGCGATCGTAGGTCTGGGTGATGGTCCAGGCGGCGATGGCCTCGTCGATCATCGTGGCGTGTGGGACGCGGCCGTCGTTGGTCGCCAGCCGCTCGTCGGCGGCCAGATCGGCGCGGCCGACTGCCCGCATCAACCGCCTGAAGATGCTGTCGGCGTTGCCGCCGATGATGATGTAGCGGCCGTCGGCGCAGGGATAGACGTTGGTCGGGACGATGCCGCTGACGGTCGACCCGTGACGCTCGCGAATCACGCCGGCGGTGGCGTACTCGGGCAGGGTCGATTCCATCAGGTTGAAGATGGATTCGTACAGCGCCACGTCGACCACCTGCCCCTCGCCGGTCTGCTGGCCGTCGCGGTGATGCAGCGCCAGCAGCAGGCCGATCACGGCATGCAGGCCGCCGATGGTGTCGCCCAGGCTCAGGTTGGCGCGCGCCGGCGGACGGTCCGGGTAGCCGTTGACGTAGCGCAATCCGCCCATCCCCTCGGCCACCGCCGCGAAGCCGGGACGTGGCGCGTAGGGTCCGGTCTGGCCGAAGCCCGAAATGCGCACCATGATCAGCCGCGGGTTGATGGCCTTCAGGGCGTCGTAGCCGAGGCCCCACGCTTCAAGACGGCCGGGGCGGAAGTTCTCGACCACCACGTCGCAGTGCTCGATCAGCCGTCGCACCAGGTCACGGCCTTCCTCGAGGCGGAGGTCGGCGGTGATGCACCGCTTGTTGCGGCCCATCGAATACCACCACAGCGCGGTGCCATTGTGGACGTGACGCCAGCTGCGCAGCGGATCGCCGCCCTCAGGCGGTTCGACCTTGATCACGTCGGCCCCGAACCACGCCAGCATCATCGTGGAGAACGGGCCGGCAATGAGCTGGCCAAGCTCGAGGACCCGCAGGCCTGCCAGGGGTGTGGGCGACACGCAGGCTCATTCTAGGACAGCGAGCGCGCGGCTTTGGTACCATCGGGCCGCCATGGCCGCCTCCGTCAGCTTCGACATCACCTCCACCGTGGACTTGCAGGAAGTCGACAACGCCGTCAATCAGGCGCAGAAGGAGATCGGGCAGCGCTACGACTTCAAGGGGGCCACGATCGAGATTGATTTCAACAAGGCCGACAGCACCATCGGCATCCTCGCCGACGACGACTACAAGCTCGGCGCGGTCTGGGAAGTGCTGCAGAGCAAGATGATCAAGCGCGGCGTGCCGGTGAAGAATCTCAAGCTCGGGGACAAGGTCTCGGCCGCCGGCAGTGCGGTGCGCCGGGTCGTCTCCCTGCAGCAGGGCATTCCGACCGAGACCGCCAAGGCGATCGTGAAGTTCCTCAAGGACCAGGGCCTGAAGAAGGTCCAGGCGACGATCCAGGCCGAGCAGGTGCGCGTCAGTTCGGCCTCGAAGGACGAACTGCAGGACGCGATGGCCCGCCTGCGCGGCCACGACTTCGAGCTCGAGCTGATGTTCGGCAACTACCGGAGCTAGGGGCTGGGGGCTGGGGCCGTCTTTATTCGTAGGCGCCGGACTTGTCCGGCGCGCGCCGGACGTCGCGCAGTCCGACTACGCCGCGACGCGCTTGATGATCAGCAGCGTGATGTCGTCGAACTGCGGCGCGCCCTCGACGAACGCATCGATCGCCGCGATCACCGCGTCGATGATCGCCGAGGCGGGCCGGTCGCGCTCACGCTCGACCACGTCGGCGAGTCGATCGGGACCGAACTCGTCGTAGACCTCGGTCTGGGCCTCGCTGACGCCGTCCGAATACAGCACCAGCAGGTCGCCGGCGCGCATCGTCAGCGAGACCTGGTCCCAGGCCATGCCCGGGAACAGGCCGAGCGGCACGCCGGTCGCCCCAAGCCACTCGCGCGTGCCGTCGGCGCGCAGCAGCAGCGTTTCGGTGTGCCCACCGCTGACGTACCGGCACTCGCCGCTGCCCGGATAGGCCAGCAGCAGCGCGGCCGTCGCGTACTTGCTGCCGGGTGTGGTCGCGAACAGCAGCTCACTGGCGCACCGGGCGAGGTCGGCCAGCGAGGCCTCGCGGCCGAGCAACGCGCGCAGCGTCGCCTGGATGGTGCTCATCAACAATGACGCGGCCAGCCCCTTGCCCGAGACGTCGGCAACGCAGAACAGGCAGGCGTACTCGCCGTTGACGTCGGTGAGCGTGAGGGCGTCGTAGTAGTCGCCACCGACCTGCTGCGCCGGACGGTTCATGGCCGCGACGTCGAAGCCGGCCAGATCCGGCAAGGTGGCCGGGAACAGCCCCTGCTGGATGCTGGCGGCCACGGCCAGCTCCTTCTCCATCTGCTTCTTCTCGAGCGTCTCGCGGAAGTGCCAGCAGTTGTCGAACGCGACCACCGCCTGCGCGACCATGCCGGCGCCGAGTTCGAGATCGGTGGCGGAGTAGGTCTGCGAGCCGGGCCGCGTGCCGAGCGCGGCAACCCCACACACCCGATCACCGCTGCGCAACGGGAAGACCGCGCACAAGCGGTGCTCGCTGAACAGCCGGCGCAGGTCCGGATCGACCAGGTCGCTGACCAGCGAGGCGTCGGGCACCGCGTGCAGCCGTTCGAGGTAGGCAGACAGCGGCGGCAGCTTGACCCCCTGCTGACGCGACACCGTGCCGAAGGCGTCGCGGCAGGCGGCCACCACGTAGCGCGTCACCATCCACTGGCCGGCCAGGGTCAGCCCGAGGATGCGCGCGACGTCGTCCAGCTCGCTGGTGCGCGAGAAGGCCCGTCCCAGCTCCATGAGTGTCCGCAGTTCCTGGATCTTGCGATCGAGGTCGCGGGTGAACCGCATCGCCCGGGTGTGGGCGCGCGCGTTGCTGATGCCGGTCGCGGCAATTCCGAGCAGCGCCGCCAGGAACTCACGTTCCTCGAGGTCGATGCCGCCGCGGGCCGGCGCGCCGATCGCCAGCAGGCCGACGCTCGGTCCAGTGCCGATCGGCATCTGTTCAACCAGGCCGAGCTGGTGCGCGCGGGCGCTGTCGAACGGAGTCCCGGGCACTGCATCGGGCACGCCGCGCGCCATCGCCACGCACGGCCCGTCGTCGCCGTCGATGGCGATCACGGCACGGGTGA
>JACDAO010000186.1 GCA_013695405.1 Acidobacteriota bacterium
ACACGCGTTGCCCCCGGTTGGCGACATAGGCCACTTCCGCCGAGATGGTGCTGGTCAACTGGCGCTGCAGCGTCACGTTGAAGGCATCGACCGTCGGTGGCCGCTGCTGCTCGGGCAGCGCGCGGCTGAAGACGCCGTCAGGCAGGGCGAATCGGCCCGAAGCCGGGACAGCCGGGAACACCGGTGCGGACGGGCCCTGATTCAGCGAGAACACCTCGTCGAAGTTCGACGGCGCGTTGAGCGACTGCACCGACAGCACCGGCAGGTTCTGGGTGACGCTGTGCCCGAACAACGACCCGAACACGCCGATGTCGTAGCTGCGGCCGTAGCCGGCACGCAGCACCGTGCGCTCGTTGATCAGGTACGTCGCGCCCAGGCGAGGGGCCCAGTTCAAGCGGTTGCGGACGTTGCCGTTCAGCCCGATACCGCCGACCCCACCGACCAGGATCTCGCCGGTGTCCAGGTCGAGCCAGCCGCCGTTGCCGGGCTCGTTGACCGTTTGGGGGTTGATCACGTCCAGGCGGACGCCGTAGTTGAAGGTCCACTTCGGGGCGGGGCGCCAGGTGTCCTGGGCGTAGTAGAAGTGTCGCCACTGGCGTTCGCGGGCATCGGTACTGGTACTGGCGTAGCGCGAGAACCTGGTCACGTCGCCAAGCAGGAACGTCGCCAGGCCGAGGCCGCCGCCGTCAGGCCCGGCGGTGCGATCGTTGGCGAACGACAGCTCCCCAGACCGGTGCTGGTCGCTGGGGACTCGCAGGTTGTAGGCGCGTCGCACGTCGACGCCGACCTTGAAGCTGTGCGAGCCGGCGACCTTGGTGACGTTGCCGACCAGCTGGAACTGCTGCTCGTCCTGGTCGAGCGGACAGTTGCAGCGATTGACGCCGAGACCGGATCCGAAGTTGAAGCCGCCGCGGCCATCGACGAAGCCCGCCGGCAGGCCGGAGGTGAAGGTGTTGTCGAGATTCAAGCCGGGAATGCCGGCATCGGCAGCCGGTGAGGTGCCGAAGTCGAACGGCAGCACGTTGACCCGGTAGCGGAAGTAGCCGAACCGGAAGTCGGCCAGCAGCGAGTTCGTCAACGCGTAATCGACGCCGTACGCGAAGCTCTGGTTGCGGACATCCGACACGCCGCCGAGGCCGGCGATCGCCGCGCCACCGCCGGCGCCGAACGAGGTCGGCCCGTCGCGCAGGTAGTCGCCGAGGCTGTAGCGCCCGAAGGTGTTGAGACTGTCACTGAGACGGCCATCGATGCGCAGGTTGAAGGCGTTGCCTTCGAAGGTCTCCGAGCCCGACGCGATGTAGTTGTCGCGGGTGCCGTTGTCGAGCCCGGTCGCATTGGGCAGCGGGATCAGCCGCAGCAACGCCAGCGCCTGCGGCGACAGGCGCGCCGCAGGAATCTGGGCGTTGGCAAACTGGCTGCGTCCCGCGGCGGTACCCGCCGGTCCGCTGTCGGGATCGAAGATCGCGGTCTGGTACGCGCTGAGGTCGCCGCGCCGCGCCGCCTCGGTGGGCACGGTGAGGCGCTGGGTGCCGCCGTCGGTGTCGCGCGTGCCCTGGTAGTCAGTGAAGAAGAAGAACCGGTTGGCAAGCAGCGGGCCACCAATCGAAGCGCCGAACTGCTGCTTGGTGGTGTCGGGAATGAACTTGCCGGTGATCGCGTCAGGCTGAAACTGGGTGAACGGGTTGCGTGCCTGGAAGCGCTCGTCGCGGTAGAACTCGAAGGCGCTGCCGCGGAAGGCATTGGTTCCGGACTTGGTCTGCAGAGACACGACGCCAGCGGTCGCCTGACCGAACTCGGCGTCGTAGTTCTGTGAGGTCACCTTCATCTCCGCCAACGACTCGAGCGTCGGATTGATCACGATGATGCCCAGGATGGGATCCCGGTTCTCCGTGCCATCCAGCTGGTAGCCGGTGCCGCTGAAGCTCTGACCGTTGACCTGAATCTGGACCGAGCCCTGCGGATTCTCGCTGGCGGCGTGTTGCCACCCCAGTTGCTGGGTGCCGGGCGTCAGCAGCAGGAACTTTGTGGCATTGCGATCGAGCACCGGCAGCTCGGTCAGCTGCCTGGTCTCGAATCGTGTCGAGACGTCGGCGCGGTCGCTCTTGAGCAGCGGGGCGCCGCCGGTGACGGTGACTTCCTCACTGACCTGCCCCAGTTCCATGGCGAAGTTGACAGGGGTTTGCGTGTCGACGCTGACGGTCACCGACGGCACCACCGCGGACTTGAATCCGGCCAGTTCGGCCTTGATCTCGTACGTGCCAGGGAGCAGACGCTCCTTGAGATAGCGACCGGCCTCGTCGGTCGCGACGGTGTCGACGGTCTTGCGTTCCAGGTTGGTGACGGTCAC
>JACDAO010000188.1 GCA_013695405.1 Acidobacteriota bacterium
GCGGTGAGTCGTCCGCCGAACGCGGCGACCTGGGCCCGTGCGCCGGTCAGGTCGAACCCGCGCGGCCGTGAACCGGCCCAGTCGATCTGCTGCCGTGCGGCGGCACGATCGCCTTCGATCTCGGCAACCTGGTAGACCAGCCGGCGCATCGGTACGGTCTCGAGATGCTGCGCGAACGCCTGTTCGGCGACCCGACGGGCTTCCGCATACCGGCCCTGACCGCGACGGGCATGCGCCAGGTTCGAATGGGGGAAGGCATGCGCCCGATTGCGGCGCATCGCCTCCTCGGCCTCGGCCGCGGCACCCTCGAAGTCACCAAAGCGATTGAGCAGCACTGCCAGCGCATTGGCCGGACGGTAGTCGCGCGGATACGTACGCTTCCACACCTCCATCGCCTCGCGCGCCTTGAGCTGGTCACCCGTGACGCGGTCGTGATACTGCGAGGTGATGAACAGCCGCTCGCGCTCGCTGACCCGATCACGAAGCGCGTAGGCCAGCCGCGCATACTGTTCGCTGCGTCCCGACTCGCCCAGCCCACCGTAGGCCGTCGACAGCGTCGTGTACGCCAGCGCGAACTGCGGGTCAACCTTGATCGCCCGCTCGAGCCAGCGGATGCCCTCGGTCTCGTTGCCCGAGGCGCGCCGCGAGGCGGCCTCGGTGTAGGCCTTCAACGCCTCGAGCGACGACGTGGTCGCGTCCTCGATCCGGACGTTGTGCGTCGCCAGCGATTTGCGTGATTCGCCGAGCGCGGTGCGGATCGTCGCGGTCAGCTCGCCGAGCACCCGCAAGACGTCCTCCTTGCGTTGGACCTCGGCCTGCTCACGGGCAATCGTGGCGCGCGTGCCGCAGTCGGTCGCGACCAGTGCGATCACGGTCGATCCGCCAAGGGCCGAGACGCTGCCCTCGAGCAACGCCTGCGACCCGGCGCGCTCGCACAACTCGGCGGCCACCGCGTGGGTCAGCGGCACTCCGGCCGGGCGCCCCATCTGCTGGAGCACCGTCGCCATCCGTTCGTCCGACACCAGGTCGAGGTACGGCGACTGCCCGAGGTAGACGGTGACGGCCTGACGCAGCGTGCCGTCGAAGTCCGGATCGGCCGTCCCGTTGGCGATCTGGCTGATCATCACGGTACTGCGCGCGATCGCGCCGCCGCCGCGTCGGCCGCCCCCCCACCACCACGACGTCGCCACCACGCCAGCCACCAGCAGCACCGCGACGACGCCCACGGCAATCAACGGCCGCGAACGACGGCCCGACCAGCGCCAGACCCGGCCAGCCTGCTGATCGACCAGCTTGCGGACGTGGCGCAGGTCGTCGGACAGATCCTGCGCAGACCGATAGCGCTCGTGCGGATCCTTCGCCAGGGCGCGCTGCAGCACCGGCAGCAGGATCGCCGGCACCTTGCGCGTGCGGCTGCGCGGCGGAGGCACCGGCTGCTGGAGGATGGCGCGCGCCAGTTCCGCGGGCGTCTCGCCGTTGAAGGCCTGTTGCCCGGTCAGCATCTCGTAGAGCACGGCGCCGACCGCGAACAGGTCGCTGGCCTGGCTGGCCGGATGCCCGGCCACCTGTTCGGGCGCGAGATAGGGATGCACCGTGTGCGTCACCGGCGCCGCGGCGAGCGTCTCGACGTCGACCGCTGTCGTCTTGAACGCGCTGGTCCCGGCGGCCACCGCCGGATCGACGACGGCGGTGCCGAGCCCGAGCACCTTGACGTGACCGTCGCTGGTGATGAAGACGCTGTCGGGCGACACGCTGCCGTGGACCAGGCCGCAGCGATGTGCGGCCAGCAGTGCCCCGGTCAGCTGCAGGGCAATGTCGACGACGCGGTCGATCGGCAGCGGCGCGTGGTCGATTAGGTTGGCGAGCAATTGCCCTTCGAGCAGTTCGCTGACCATGAACGCGCGCCCCTGATCGTCGCCCGAGTCGTGCACCGCCGCGACGTGCGGATGGGTCACCAGCGAGGCGATGTGGGCCTCGCGACGAAACCGCTCGACCGCCTCCGGCGAGGCGGTGCCGTCACGCAGCAGCTTGACCGCGACGGTCCGTTGCAGCCGCAGATCGCGGGCGCGATAGTTCTCGGCCTGGCCGTCGCGTCCGACCAGTTCGAGCAGCTGGTAGTGCGCGATCTGCTCGGGCGTGCTCACCCGTCAGCCTCGCGGCCGGACCGGCCCGAGCGCCGCAGCCACCGCACCGGCCTGAGGCAATCGGGCGTGCTCGGCGCGCGCCTCGCGCAGCGGTGCGAGGTCGGCGTCGGCGTCCGCCCAGATCGTCAACAGCTCGTCGTAGGCGCGGCGGCTGCCCGCGACATCGCCCGAGCGCCAGCGTGCCCGCGCCAGCCCGAGATGGGCCATCGGCAACAGCGGTGTGAAGGGGTCCGATCCGCGATGCGCGAGCATCACGTCGAACTCGCGCGCCGCCTCCGGCCAGGCACCCTTGTCGGCATAGGCC
>JACDAO010000196.1 GCA_013695405.1 Acidobacteriota bacterium
GTGCTCACTGGGGTGGAATCGCGTTCGATCCCGTGCGCCAGATTGCGGTGGTTCCTGTCAATCGGCTCGCCTCGATGGTTGTTAGCGGCGGCTGTAAAACTGACACTTGTGACGGGCGAAAATCTGACAGTCGGCAGCACGGTCACGCTGCCGGCTGAGAGCGTGGCTCCCAGCCGGTGATTCCTTCACCATGCGTCTCCCCCAAGAGCGGAGGCGCGATGTTTGGACGGGAGACACGGATGCTTCTCAGACACTACCTCGAGCAGGGCGGGAGCAAGAGCGCGCTCGCCCGCCGGTTGGGCGTCAGCCGCGACACGATCCATCGGTGGATTCGCGCCGGCGATCTCGATCGGGATCTGGAGACCGCGCCGGTGCGGTATGGCCCTCGGCCGCCAGGCCCGACGAAGCTGGCCGCGTACCGGGACATCATCGAGACGCGCTTGGCGGCGTATCCCGAGCTGTCGGCGGTGCGCTTGCTGGCGGAGATTCGGGCGGCGGGTTACACGGGGGGCTATTCCCAGCTGACGACGTGTGTGCGCCAGCTGCGTCCAGCGTCCACGCCGGCGCCCGTCGTGCGCTTCGAGACGCCCGCGGGCAAGCAGGCCCAGGTCGACTTTGCGCGCTTCAGCTTCCCGTGGGGCGTGCGGTACGCATTGCTGGTGGTGCTGGGCTATTCGCGGCTGCTGTGGTGTCGGTTCTATGCGCGCCAGGACATGGGCACGCTGGTCAGCGGCCTGGAGGACGCGTTCGCGTACTTCGGCGGCGTGCCACAGGAGCTGCTCTTCGATCAGATGAAGGCCGTGATCACACGCGACCTGCGGCTCGAAGGTGGCGCGCTGATCCACAATCTCGAGTTCCTCCGCTTCGCCGCCCACTGGAGCTTCCGGCCGCGCGCCTGTCGCCCCTATCGCGCCCAGACCAAGGGCAAGGTGGAACGCCCGGTCCGCTACGTGCGCGGCAATTTCGTCTACGGCCGCACCTTCCTGCATGACGCCGACCTCGATCAGCAGCGCCAGCAGTGGCTGGATCGCGTCGCGAATGTGCGCGTGCACGGCACGACCCACGAGTCGCCGCGGGGGCGCTTCGATCGCGACGAGCGCCTGCTGTTGCAGCCGCTGGCGAGCCGTCGCTACCCGTCGCTGGTGCTCGACGCCGCGCCCGCCGCGGCCCAGTCCGGGCGCGCGCCACGTCCCCTGGTCGAGGTCGAAAAGCGCGCGTTGACCGCGTACGCCCAGCTGGCCGGCGGTGGCGCATGAAACATGCGCCGCCGTCGCGCCGTGATCGCCTGCGCCACATGCTGGCCGACCTGCGCCTGCCGGGCGCCCTCGAAGCCCTCGATGCGATTCTCCAGGGGGTGGATGGGGGCGCGCTCACCACGCCCGAGGCCATCGAGCAGCTGCTGTCGGCGCAGATTCAGCTCCGCAACAACCGCCGGCTGCAAGCGGCGATGCGCTCGAGTCGTTTGCCCGCGGTGAAGCAGCTGCACGACTTTGACTTCACCTTTCAGCCGTCGCTGCGTCGCGAGCAGATCGAGAGTCTGCACGAGCTCGGGTTCGTCGAGCGCGCCGAAAATGTGATCCTCCTCGGCCCGCCCGGCGTCGGCAAGACGCACCTGGCGATCAGTCTCGCCATCGCGGCGGCGCAAAGTGGCCGGCGCGTCTACTACGGCACGCTCGCCGACTTGATCATCTCGCTGGAAGAGGCCCAGGCGGCCGGGCGCCTGCAGGCGCGGCTCAAGGTGCTGACGCATCCGGCCCTGCTGGTCGTCGATGAGATCGGCTATCTGCCGATCAGTCGGACGGGCGCCATGCTGTTCTTTCAGCTCATGACGCGCCGCTACGAGCGGGCCTCGACCGTCCTCACCTCCAACAAAGGCTTTGAGGAGTGGGGCGCCATCTTTGGCGACGAGGTGCTGGCGGCGGCGCTCATCGATCGCCTGGTGCACCACTGCCACCTGGTGACCATTCGCGGCAACAGCTACCGCATGCGCCAGCACACCGAGCTGTGGCAGGCCCTCCACAGTCCGCACGACGCCGACCCACCGTCCGGACGTCGGCGGCGCACGCGTCAGGAGGTGGCGACGCCCTGAGGCTCGTCCCCTCGTCGATCTGTCAGACTTTCAATCGGCAGAACTGTCAGATTTTTCGTCGGCGTTGACAGCCTCCGCTGTTGCCTTCTCGATCAATGCTGTCGGGCAGACGGTCGGGGGCAGTGAGACAGATCCCGGCTCGGTCCACGCGGTGGCGTGGGCAGCGGGCGCGTCCGCGGTGACGGCCCTTCCTGACC
>JACDAO010000237.1 GCA_013695405.1 Acidobacteriota bacterium
CGGGGACACGTCGGGTGCCTCGACGGTCATGTCCGCCAGCGGCGAACTGGCGGCGGTGGCGTCCTGCGGCTTCGGGTCCTTGCTCTTGAACAGCGACGAAAACATCGGTCACTCCTGACGGCTTGTAGTAGCCCGCCGCGTGGTGTCGTGTTCCGCATCAAGGGTGCCCCGATGCGGTGTTACACGCGCGTTACGACGCGTGCAGAATGCGCCGGAGTTGGCCACGTGTCTGGTGCTCCTGGGCGCTGGCCTGCTGGCCGCGGCGGCCCAGGCCCGGCGCCCTACTCGGTAGACACAATCTCGGCTGCGCCCTCGATGGCGGCTTGCAGCGCGTGCCAGGCCAGCATCGCGCACTTGACCCGCGACGGGTATTCGCTGACGCCGGCCAGCACCGCCAGTTTTCCCAGCTGCTCCTCGTCGGGCTCGGCGCGCCCGGTGACGACGTCCTGGAACATCAGGAACATCGTCCGTACCTCGTCGCTGGACTTGCCGGTCACTGCATCGGTCATCAGCGACGCCGACGCCTTGCTGATCGCGCAGCCGGTGCCAGAGAAGCGTACATCCCCGACCTTGCCCTGATCCATCCGCACGTAGACGCTGACGCGGTCGCCACACATCGGGTTGTGCCCGGTGGAATGCGACGCGCCTTCGAGGGTGCCGAAGTTGCGCGGCCGCTTGTTGTGGTCGAGGATGACTTCCTGGTACAGGTCGCGCAAATCCATAGATCAACCAAAAAATCTCAGGACGTTGTGGACGCCCGCGACCAGGGCCTCGACGTCGTCCTCGGTGTTGTACATCGCGAACGAGGCGCGGACCGTCGACGGGATGCCGTAGAAGTCCATGATCGGCTGGGCGCAGTGCTGGCCGGTGCGGACGGCGACGCCGTCGCGGTCGAGAAACGTGCCGACGTCGTGCGGGTGGACGTCGCCGACCAGGAACGACACCACGCCGGCCCGTTCCGGCGCCGTGCCAATCAGGCGGACGCCGTCGATCGCGCCGAGCGCAGCGCTGGCATGCGTCAACAGGGCGTGCTCGTGGGCAGCAATCTCGCGCAGGTTGAAGCGCTGCAGAAACGACACCGCCGCGCCGAAGCCGACCACGCCGGCGATGTTCGGCGTGCCGGCCTCGAACTTGTACGGCACGCGGTTGTACTCGGTGTGCTCGAAGGTGACCGAGGCGATCATGTCGCCGCCGCCCATCCAGGGCGGCATCTCCTCGAGCAGGCGGGCACGGCCGTACAACGCGCCAATCCCGGTCGGACCGTACATCTTGTGCGCCGAGAGCGCGTAGAAGTCGCAGTCCAGCGCCTGCACGTCGACCGGCAGGTGCGGCGCGGCCTGGGCCCCGTCGAGCAGCACCGGGACGCCGCGCGCGTGCGCCATCTCGATCATCTGACGAACCGGGTTGACTGTGCCCAGCGCGTTCGAGACGTGGATCAGCGCCGCCACTGCCGTGCGCGGCCCGAGCAACTGCTCGTAGGCGCCGAGATCGAGGACGCCGCGCTCGTCCATCGGCACTACGCGCAGCACCGCGCCGGTCTGTTGCGCCACCATCTGCCACGGCACGATGTTGGAGTGGTGCTCCATGCGCGTAACCAGGATCTCGTCGCCGGGTTGCAGTCGCGGCCGGGCGAAGCTGAACGCGACCAGATTGATCGCCTCGGTGCAGCCGCGGGTGAAGACGATTTCCGAGCTGTCGTGTGCGTTGAGGAAGCCCGCCACCAGACCGCGGGCGCCTTCGTAGGCGCGGGTCGCGCGTTCGCTGAGCAGGTGTGTGGCGCGATGGATGTTGGCGTTGTCGGCGCGGTAATAGTGATCGAGCGCCTCGAGTACCGCTACCGGCTTCTGGGTGGTGTTGGCGTTGTCGAGATAGACCAGCGGTTTGCCATGGACCTGCTGGTCCAGGATGGGAAACTCGCGACGGACGGAGGTGGCGTCGAACATTCGACGCCCTATTCCCGAATCGGCAACCGCGCCAGCAGCACCTGTTCGAGCGCGCGGCGCACGCCGTCGATGCGGATGCGCTCGACGATGTCCTCGGCAAAGGCGTGGATCAGCAGCGCGCGGGCGTCGGACTCGCCGATGCCACGCGCGCGCAGGTAGAACAGCGACTCGGCGCTCAACTGCCCGACCGTCGCGCCGTGCGTGCACTTGACGTCGTCGGCGTAGATCTCGAGCTGCGGCTTGGTGTCGATGGTGGCGTCGTCGGACAGCAGCAGGACCTGGTTGGTCTGCTTGGCGTCCGTCTTCTGCGCGTCCTCGCGCACGAAGATCTTGCCGTTGAAGACGCCGCGGCTGCGGTCGTTCAGCACGCCCTTGTAGATCTCGTAGCTATGGCAGTGCGGCATCGCGTGGTCGATGGCCGTGTGCGTGTCCACGAGGCGGTCGCCGTCCGAGAGGTACAGACCGTTGACCGTGCACTCGATGCCCTCGCCCGCCAGGGTCGCGTTGATGTCGTTTCGTGTGAGCAGGCCGCCCAGGGAGACGTTGAGCGTGGAGAACACCGCGGCGCGGGAGAGCTGGATGTGCGTGCTGGCGATGTGGTGGGCGCGCAGGCTCTCGCGGTTGACCTTGTAGTGGTCCACGTGCGAGCCCTCGCCCCCGAGGACCTCGGTGAGGCTGTTGGTCACATAGGCGGCGCCGGCGGCGCCTGCGAAGCTCTCGACGAGCGACACCTGGCTGTGCACGCCCGCGACGACCAGCGTGCGCGGGTAGGACGCGCCGTGGCCCGTCGAGTAGTACAGCACGTGAATGGGCTCGGCAATTGCC